>LBYO01000005.1 GCA_000996205.1 Parcubacteria group bacterium GW2011_GWA1_40_21
CCTAAAATATTACTGCTGGACGAGCCGTCCCTCGGACTCGCGCCCAAACTCGTCAAAGAAGTTTTTGCGAAAATCAAAGAGATAAACGAAAAACACAAAGTGGCGATCATGGTGGTGGAGCATAATATAAAATCTCTTCTTAATATCGCCCACAGGGTTTATTTGCTGGATAAAGGCAAAGTTGTTTTTAGCGGCAACGCCCAAGAGGTAATCGGAGAAAAAGCCATCCAAAAATTTTTCTTGAATACGGAAAATTAAAAAAGTAAGCAATCAGTTTTAACGCTCATTAGAATCTAAAATTTTCTCAATTCTAGCAACGCTCTTCTGTGGCGGCTTTTGACGGTGTTGAGAGGCTCTCCTAATATTTTTCCGATCTCATCAAATGTCAGATGTTCGCCGTAATGAAGAAGCAGGATTTCGCGCTGAGGCAGAGATAATTTTTTTAAAACACCGTCCAAGAAAGTTTTTTCTTCGGCTTTGGCGAATATTTCGTCAGGCAGAGGTTCCGGGTCGGTCAAGGTTTCCACAAACGGATTTTTCTCTCCATCTCTTTCGAAATCAGAGAACGCAAAATTTTTTCGCTTTCGCAACAAATCTATCGCCGTGTTTCGGGTGATAGTGAAAAGCCAAGTTTTGAAATTCTCGCCCCCGCGGTATTTTTTAAGGTTTCGCCACATTTTTATAAATGTCTCCTGCGCGATGTCTTCCGCGTCTTCCGATTTTCCGACAAGCCTCTTTGCGAAATTAAAAACAGGTTTAATGTGCCGGTCAATAAGGATAGCGATGGTGGCATCGTCCCCATTCAAACAATTGATAATAAGCTCTTGGTCGTTTCTTTCCATATTTTCTTAGTTTTTAGTCTAGCAGGATAGTTTATTTCAGACTATACTTTATGGCAAATGAGACTTGCGATAAAAAAATTATCCCCCTTTTCATTTTTGATAATTTTATTTTTTTCTTTCGCGCTTCATGCCGGCGCGAATGGGAAAGATGTGAAAATTTTACCCGCCAATGTTATTCAAGGTGAACCTTTGATGGCGGTTATTGAAGGAGTCAAAAATATTTCGGCAGTGAAAAAAATGACTTTTGATGGCCAGCCGCTCGGCATATTTATGTATCAGAAAAAGCCGACCGCGCTAATCGGAATTGATTTGAGAAAAAAATCGGGAAGTTATGAGCTTATGGCGCAATTTTCCGACGGACAATCAATTAAAAAAATCATCATTGTCGGCGCGCGGGAAAAGATTGAAGCGCCGCTAGGAATTCCTCAAAAGCTGGGAGGAGACACGAAAGAAAGCCAAAACAAGCTGGTTTCCACTTTAGCGGAAGAGAATAAAATCCTTGCCAATTTACGCACCGGCAAAAAGGCTTTTTGGACGGAGAAATTTGTTTACCCGCTTTCCAATATTTTTGTGACGGACGACTATGGCTACTCTCGAAAGACCGGTGAATACTCTATTGCTCACAAAGGGACTGATCTCCGAGCCAAAGAAGGGACACTTATCGCGGCAATGAACAGGGGAGTTGTCCGCATCGCCCGAAATTTTCGCAATTACGGAAAGGTCATAGTGATTGATCACGGTTTCGGTCTTATGTCGTTCTACCTGCACCTTTCAAGAATGAATGTGAACGAAGGCGAGCTGGTGAAGCGCGGACAGACAATAGGTTTAAGCGGACAAACAGGCTACGCTTTAAGCCCCCATCTTCACTTGAGCCTTAGAATAAATAATAATTCCATAGACCCGATGAAATTTATGGATCTGTTTAAATAATCTTGGAATATAGTGTAAACTATGTTTAATCAAAAAATTTATGCCTTACAAAATAAATGAACACATTGCCGATATAAGAATTGCGGCGCGCGGGCGAAATCTGGAGCAGCTTTTTACCGACGCTTTTCTGGGAATGATGTATATATTGAAGCCGGTGCAGAAGTTTTTGCCGGAAAAAATAGAGCGGGAAATATCTCTTGAAGCCATAGACACTACGGCACTTTTAGTGGATTTTCTTAATGAGACATTGTCTCTCGCGAACGCGAATAAAGAATTTTACACGCATGTGATTTTTTACAAAATCCAGCCGACCAGCTTAAGAGCAAAACTTTTCGGAGTTTCCACCGAATCATTTCACAGAGACATCAAAGATGTGACCTACCACGAAGCGGAGGTTAAGCAGACGGAAGACGGAGCGTGGGAGACGGTGATTGTATTTCCGAGATGACTTATTGCCGATGATATTGCTTATATTTTTTAATTCAGTAAACTTATTTAATATGAAGACAAACAAAGGCAAGTTTCAAATCTCAAAAGCAGAACATTTCGGGTGCGCTCCGCGCCTCAAAGGTGTCGTCAAAAATCTGGGCATAAAACCGACGAGAAAGATGAAGAGAAAAGGCGAGGTTCATATGAGAGTTTCGGATATCAAGAAGAAGTTAAAATAATTTATGAACATAAGAATAATTTTAACTTTGATGGGTCTCGCGACAGGCTGGTTTTTGTTTGAAGAAATAATTATAGGCGCCGTTGCGTTCATTATATTCGGCGTTATCGTCTGGTTTGGTTACAAAAGAAAAAAGAGGAATTCAAAAGCGAAATTAAAAAGCCCAATCGGCTAATTATCTCATTTGGTTTTTACCCACCCCTTAAGCATTGACTATATTAAATATTTCCATTACTTTTATTTCAGACTTTGTAAAAATATAAATAAAATCTTTAGAAAGGAGAAAGAGATTGGCTAAAATAACTATTTTTGGACTCGCGGGGACAGGCACGACTTCGGTTGGGAAAATGTTGGCAAGCAATTTAGGTCACACTTTTTTGTCTAGCGGGAATTTGTTTAGAGAAAAATCGGTTAAACTTGGAATTGAAGTTTCCAAGCTTGAAAAAATCTGCTTAACACATTCAAAATATGATCTTGAGCTGGACAAATATATAGAAAAGTTTGGCAAAGAAAAAAATAACTTTGTCGTGGAAAGCCGTCTAGCTTATCACTTCATTCCAGATTCAATAAAGATAAAGTTTGTCTGCGATTATGCCACCAGGATTCAGAGAGTGGCCAGAAGGCAGAATATACCCACTTCGGTCGTTTCTGAAGAAACAAATTTCAGGGAGCAGGCCGCGAAGAGAAGATACCGTAAACTTTACGGCGTCAAAAAATTGGCGCCAGATAAGCAGTTTCATTTAATCATTGACACATCGCGCAGATCCGCGGAAGAAACCGCGGCAATTATTGTCTCAAAATTTAACCTGTTTAAACTCAAAGGAGGCAGACAGTGAAAGTGATAATAGATAAAAATGGCGATGTTGTTTACCGGCAAGGATTAAAGACTCTGATAGTCAACATGAATACGAAAGTTGATTATGAAATCTTTAAAGCGGCGGCGAGTTTTTCTCAGACGATTCATTATTTCCTTTCTTCAAGGGGGATTATGAATTGCGCGACTATCACGCTGTTCGCGGCGACGCTGGCCTTTTTTTCTTGCGTTTTCGTCCGTGAATTGAAGACATATCTGATCACAATTGCCAAAGTTTCAGGCTCCGTTGCGGGAATATTCATAGCCTTGCTCATATATCGTTCTCGTCTCTGGAAATGGAAGATTCTTTAAAAAGATATTCCGATTATTTTAAGACCCCGCTCTTTCTCGACAAAAGAACGGGGTTTTTCACTTCCTCTCAATGAACGGGTATCATTATATGCTTTGTATTACGAAACTTGATAATGCCGTTGACTTAATTATATAATGTGATATACATAAGAAACAAATTGATTATTATTTATTAATCGCACAAAAATGCCTATAATTAAATTCAAGCCAAAACAAGCGTCAAAGAAGCTTCTGTCGGCTCTTTCCGACAGGTCAAAAGAAGTTATGGAAAGCCGGTACGGATTGGGAAAGAACGACGAAAGGATGACGCTTGAAGCGATAGGACAGTATTATGGAATTACGAGGGAGCGGGTTCGCCAAATAGAAAACCATTCAATCGCCGCGATAAGAAAATCCAAATATTACACTGAAGAAAATTCCGCCTTTGACGAACTGGAATCACTCATCCGCTCTTTGGGGGGAATTATTGTGGAACAGGACCTTCTTGACCATATTTCCAAAGATACGACTATTCAGAACCATATCAATTTTCTTTTGGTGATCGGGCACCCTTTCAAGAAAATCAAAGAAGATGAAGATTTTAAGCACAGGTGGTATGTGAACGAAGAGCTTTCAGAGAAGGTTCACGGATCGCTTAAAAAAGTCTATGAAAATCTGAAAGACGAAGATTTGATATCGGAAACGGAAATGATCAAAGCGTTTATGGAACACATCAAAGACTTGGCGGAAAATTTAAAAAATGAAGAGATGGTAAGGAGATGGCTCTCAATTTCCAAGCGAGTAGGCAAGAATCCTTTGGGTGAATGGGGAAAGACTGCTTCTCCCAACATCAGTGCGAAAGGGATGCGCGATTACGCCTTCTTGGTAATAAGAAAACACGGCTCGCCAATTCATTTTAAAGAAGTCGCCAGAATAATCAGCGAAGTTTTCAAGAAAAAAGCCCATATCGCCACTTGCCACAACGAACTGATTAAAGACCCTAGGTTCGTGCTTGTCGGAAGAGGTCTTTACGCTCTTTCGGAATGGGGATATATGAGCGGCGTGGTTAAAGATGTGATAAGAAAAATTTTGGAAAAACACGGTCCTTTGAGCAAAGAAGAAATAATAGATAAGGTAATGAAAGAAAGGTATGTAAAAGAAAATACCATCACGGTCAATCTCCAAAATCCGAAATATTTCAAGAAAAACAAAGAAGGGAAATATACAGTTGCGAAATAGACCGAATTAGGTTCTAGTGATTAGGTTTTAGGGACTAGGTCGGGAGCAGATTCCAGTTTTTAGTGAATAGTGGTTAGGTTTTGGAATTAGACATTAGAAATTAATACAAACTTCTATTCTCTATAACCTAAAACCTAGCCACTAAAACCTCCCGTTAAAGATTGATAGTTCACGTTTGCGGTGGTATTATTATCGCATAATTTTAGAACCGCCTTACGCATTTATTTATGCTAAATAATTTCTTGTCATTCATTTCTAATAATCTGCCGGATTTGGAAAGAATAGTTTTGGATACTTTAATCTCGTATTCGCCGATATGGCTTCCAATACTGCTTATAATTATCGGTTGGAAATTATGGGTGAGGTATATTAGAGCGCTTTTTTGGAGCAAGCAGAAGCGAATACTTTTGGAAATCAAGTTGCCGAAAGAGATTACCAAATCGCCACTCGCAATGGAAACATTTCTAATAGGATTGCATCAGACCGGCCGCGAAGGGACATGGTATGCCAAATTCTGGGAAGGGAAGACGAGGCCGTGGTTTTCTTTGGAAATGGTTTCCACAGAAGGAGTCGTGCGATTTTTCATCTGGACTGAAGCGTCTTTTAAAAACATAATTGAAGCGCAACTTTACGCTCAATATCCGACGGTGGAAATTTACGAAGCGCCGGATTATACCGAAGGAGTATTTTTTGACAAAGATAAAATAGGGCTTATGGGCACAAACTTTGAATTCAGTAAATCTAGCGCTTACCCAATAAAAACTTATGTTGATTATGGGTTGGATAAAGCAGACACGAAGGAGGAATACAAGACTGACCCGATTACGCCGATAATTGAATTTTTGGGTTCAATGGGGAAAGGCGAACAAGCTTGGATTCAAATCTTGATAAGAGCCCATAAGAAAGAGCAGATTAAGAAAGGGACATGGTTTGAAAAGGCAGATACTTGGCAGGACGAAGCCAAAGAGGAGATTGAGAAAATCAGGAAAGAAGCTACTCCAGAAACTGAATCTGACTACCCCGCCTTTCCTAATCCGACCAAAGGTCAGATTGAGAAGATTGCCGCCATTGAAAAAAATGTTTCCAAGCTCGGATTTGATTGCGGCATTCGTATTATTTATCTTGCCGAGAAAAATAAATTTAATAAGGGTATGAGTGCCGCTATGACTGGCATTACCAGACAGTTTCATTCCAATAATTTAAACAGTTTTAAATCCTACGGAATAACATTTTTTGATTATCCGTGGCAGGATTACAAAAGTATAAGGGTTAACAAGAAAAAAAAGAAAATGCTCAATGCTTACAAATTACGCTCCTATTTTTATCCGCCCTATCAGAAAAAATGGTTTGTGATAAATACGGAAGGGCTCGCTTCAATTTTCCACTTGCCCGGAAGTGTCGCGCAGACACCATCATTCGCGAGAATTGTTTCCAAGAAAGCCGAACCTCCGTCAAATTTGCCTATTTAGTTTATGACATATCTCTAGTTGTCACTTCCTGATTTTTATGTCATTCCCGCGCATGCGGGAATCCAGAACCTCGGTGGTTTAGACCGGATCCCTACCTTTGTAAGTCCTATAATTTTATTTATCAATGTTTTACATATTACATAAAGTGGCGGAAAAATTGTCATTCAAACCGAGCAAAAAGGTTTTGACTATTGCCGCCGCGACATTTTTTTTGGCGGCAGGATTTTTTTATTATTTTTTTGCAAGTCCTCCGGCTGACTTTCCCGTAAATTCTATATATTCAATTCCAGAAAAAAGCAATCTTTCAGAAATAGCGAATGAGGCTGAAAAAAATCATATAATAAAATCAGCGCTGGCGTTAAAAGTTTTGACTATCTTATTTTCAGGAAATAAAGGTGTAATCTCCGGAGACTATGTCTTGGACAGGAAGGAGAATGTGTTTGAAATTGCTCAAAGATTCACTGATGGAGATTTTAGGCTGTCAGCCGTAAAGATTACAGTTCCTGAAGGTTTTAGTGTTTATGATATAGCCGAATTGTTATCCAAGAAAGATGATTTGCGGAATTTTAATAAAGAAGATTTTATCAGTCTCGCGAAAGACAAAGAAGGATATTTGTATCCCGACACATATTTTTTCCTGCCCAATATTAAAGCCAAGCAGATAATAGAAATTATGATGGATAATTTTAGAGACAAAGTTGAATTGATTCAGAAAGACGCCAAGAAATTCAATAAAACCTTTCAAGAAGTCTTGATAATGGCTTCCATTCTTGAGAAAGAAGTCAGGACTGCGGAAGACAGGAGGATTGTCGCTGGAATTCTTTGGAAGAGGATAAAGATAGGAATGCCTCTTCAAGTTGACGCTGTTTTTCCTTACATAACGCAGAAAAAAGACAGAGCGATAGCTAAAGATGATTTAAAAATAAATTCACCCTACAACACATATCTCAACAAAGGCTTGCCGCCCGGGCCGATTTCCAACCCAAGCTTGGACGCGATTGAGTCGGCCATTAATCCGAAAGAAACTAAATATCTTTTTTATATTTCAGATAAAAAGGGAATTACGCACTTCGCAAGCACGCTTGAGGAACACAATAAGAACATTGCGAGATATTTGAGATGATGTTTTCACTTTTGTGAGCAAGTAAAAAAGCTGGAGGTTTAAATTCCAGCTTTTTAAAATCCATAAAATAATAAAAACTTATTTTGGTTTTACGTCAATAAATTCATATTTAATTAGACGGGATTCTTTCAATTTGTAACTGTTATACTTATTTTTATATACCTCCCTGTAAGTTACAATAACTTCTTGTCCCTCTTTAAGCCCTTCCCATAATTGCTTGATTTTTGGGGATTTAAATATAAACTCCCCGTGTTCACACTTAAGGATTATCGCATAAACATTTGGCACATCAACATTCACGGGAACGAAGCACGTGCTCATCTCGCCGTTGTCAGTTGAAGGATTAATAATGCTTGGTTTTCCGTGCATTGGCGTTATTGATAGTAGATATAAGACTTTCGCATTCTCCGTCAACAATAAAGAGCGTTCCTCTTGATATGTTTTTTTGCGGATACATCTCATACCCCCACACACGGACAGCACCATAATCCCAGCTACAATTAAAAGTAAAAATTGCTTTACTTTCATTATTACGCTCCTTCTCTTGATTAAGTTTTCCCTTGATAAAGTACACTATTATTAAGTTAATCTACTTTGAATTACGAAACCCTTGTTTTCCGTCTTTGCGAGTCGGTACTCCGGCGTGGCAATCCAGAGCTTATCGCGCGTAATCATAGATTGCCACGCTTCTCATAATTGACTATCATTGTCAATGAATATAAATTGTGTTAGATTTTTTTAATGAAAAAGATTGGGACAAACAACACAATGAATAAGTTAAAGAAAAAAGCTAAAGTCTTCGTGGCGATGTCGGGCGGGGTGGATAGCTCGCTTTCGGCGGCTTTGCTTAAAGAAGAAGGCTACGATGTGACTGGAGTATTCATAAAGGTTTGGCAGCCGGATTTTGTGGAATGCGTTTGGAAGGAAGATAGGCTGGATGCGATGAGGGTGTGCGCGAAGTTGGGGATTAAATTCTTGACTCTTGATTTGGAGAAGGAATACAAAAGGGATGTGGTGGATTATATGGTAAGCGAATACAGGGAAGGACGGACGCCGAATCCGGATGTGAATTGCAACAAGTATGTGAAGTTTGGAGCCTTTTTTGATTTTGCGATGAAAAACGGAGCAGACTATGTCGCGACGGGACACTATGCCCGCCTTCGGCGGGAATTTCCAATTTCTAAATCCCAATTTCCAAACAAATCAGAAATTCTAAATTCAAAAATACAAACTATTTATAAATTGCTCGAAGCAAGCGATTCAAACAAAGACCAGTCGTATTTTCTGTGGAATTTGACGCAGGAACATTTGAAGAGAACTCTCTTTCCCATCGGAGATATGCAAAAAACGGAGGTCAGGAAAATGGCGCGAAAATTCAACCTGCCTGTTTCAGAAAAAAAGGACAGCCAAGGACTTTGCTTTATCGGCAAGGTGGATATGAAAGATTTTTTAAAACATTATCTGCCACCAAAGAAAGGAAATGTTTTGAATGAAAAAGGGGAAGTAATCGGCTGGCACGAAGGAGCCTATTTCTACACGATTGGCCAAAGGCATGGATTTATAATCACGAAAAAGTCGCCGGAGGATAAGCCTTATTACATAATTTCAAAAGACATACCGTCAAACACAATCACGGTTTCTCACAGTCCTGCCACGCAAGGAATTTCATCGTCAAAAAAAATCACGATAAGCGGATCAAATTGGATAGCCGGCGAGCTTCCTGATTTAAATAAAAAATATAAAGCCAGAATTCGCTATCGCGAGCCACTTAAATCTTGCCGAATTGAAATGGTGAAAGAAGGTAATTCAAGATTTTTGATTATCTTTGACTCTTCTCAAGCCGCCGTTTCCAGAGGACAATCGCTAGTCATTTACGACGGCGAGCATTGTATTGGCGGAGGGGTTATAGACAATTTTTAGCAAAGGTGTATCATTATGGACATTATAAACGCAATCGTTTAATATTATTAGCAATTATCAACATAATTAAAATTTATGGAAAACAACAACAAGAAATCCACAGCGATCATCATAGCGATAATCGTGATAATTCTTATCGGAGCAGGTTTTTATTTTTCTTATAAGAAAAGCGGAGTTCAGACAGGAACTACAGAGGATCAAATTCCTTTGAAAAACGGGTCAAGCTCAAGCTACGAGATTACAGCCATTAATGCAAGACATCAATACAAGAACGGCAAGCACATATACGCGGGAGTGATTGACCTTCCTACTCCTTGCCATTCCGTCAGTGTTGTGGCGACCCCTTCGGGAACAAACAAATATACGCTTCAATTTACAACAAAGACAACCGATGAAGTCTGCGCTCAAGTGATTACCCCGAGACCTTTCAGAGTTGAGTTCGCGGCTCCAAAGAATATTACTGTTGATGCCACTTTGAACGGCAAGCCCATTACTCTCAATGTTCTTGAAGTAAAAGAGGGAGAAGATATTGACAAAGTTAAGTTTAACGACAAAGGCTAAATCTTAAGCCGTTCCTATGCCTAAGAAGGATGCTTTAATAATCAAGTCTACCGGAGAGAAGGAACTGTTTGACGTCAGAAAATTGGAAGCGTCCCTCGCGAGAGCGGGAGCATCTGAAAGCAGTGTAAGTCTGATAGCGGAACACATACTTAAAGAAGTGAGAGATGGCATGAGTACGGGAGAAATCTACACTCATGCCTTTTCTCTTTTGCGCCGATACGAAAAACCGGCGGCTCTTAAATATTCGGTGAGAAGAGCGGTGATGGAATTGGGACCCTCAGGTTTTCCATTTGAAAAATTTATCGCCGATCTTTTCAAGGCCAGAGGGTTTAAAGCGGAGACCAATCTTTTGGCGAGAGGGAAGTGCGTGGAACACGAAATTGATGTGATGGCTTGGAACGATGTGAAATTGATCATAGCCGAGGCCAAATTCCACAACGATAACGGCCTTAAATCCGATCTCAAGGTGGCGCTTTATGTCAAAGCGCGCTTTGACGATTTAAAAGAGACTCTTTTCAGCCCGGATGGCAATAAAAGAAAATTTGACGAAGCCTATCTCATAACAAACACCAAATTCACTTCTCACGCGATTGATTACGCCAAATGCAGCGGGCTCGCTCTCATTGGTTGGAATTATCCGAACACCGGCAATCTTCACAATATGATTGAAGATTTTAATCTTCATCCGATTACCGCCCTGACTGCTCTTAGCGGTTCCGAGAAACGAGATCTGCTCTCGCAAGGAATCGTGCTTAGCAAACAAATTTCCGACAGAAACATTCTGAAAGGCGTCGGCATAAAAGATGCCAGAATTGACGCGATTCTTCAGGAAATAAAAGAACTTTTTTAATCTTTCATTTTCGAAAAATTTTCAACATCCGATGTCCAAATATTTGGACATCGGATGTTGAAAAATAAGTCATCGTAAAATGTAAATTCTTATTCAAGGGTGAAACCGTTGAAATCACTGGAGCTGAAATTTTTTAGTTCTTGATAAACCGAATTTTTATAACCTGATTCTCCGCCGAAATAATCAAGAAAAAAATCTCTTTGAGTAACCGACGGAAAATTCTTTTTGCCCAGATAATCAAGATGACTGCTCCATCGGTATGATTCAAGAAATTTGATAGCGGAGTTGAGATTTTTAATACTTCGCTCTCTCCACTCCGGTGCATGAAGATCAAGAGGGTTAAAATGGATGTAGTATGGCATAAAAAGAAAATGACGATCTTCCGTGATTTGTATTGACTTGTATTTTCCTTGAAACAGAGCTCCGACGCGTTCATATTTTTCATTGAAATATTTTGAGTAGCCCATATTGAGTTTCTTCATAAATAAAGAAACGCCTTTTTCATTTATCGGAGAAATTAATAGGTGATAATGATTCGGCATCATGCTAAAAGCATGAATTTTCACTAAGCATTTTCTAGGTCTTGGTGATTTTGTTTTCTCAATCTTTGGACATTCGATGTCCAAAGATTGATTGTAAGATTGGCAAAAACGGTAATTATTCGCATAAACATTATTTTCATCATTGAATTCAAATAAATCGTGAACAAAGCGAAAATGATCTTCTTCATCTTGAAAGATTGTCCTTTTGTCAACGCCCCTGTTGAGTATGTGATATAGTCCTAATTCCATTTAATAAAAACATTATAATACTTTGGACATCCGATGTCCAAATATTTTGTTTAAAAAGATAATTTTGTGATAACATTGTGGAATGTCGCAATATTACAATTCAAAGAGGACCAGAAATCTATTCAGTCCGGAATCACAAGAGCCGTTCAAATTGAGTCGTTCAAAGATTGACCTTTTTATTGAGTGTCCGAGATGTTTTTATCTGGACCGGCGGCTTGGGGTGGGAAGGCCTCCCGGCTTTCCTTTCACTTTAAACAGCGCGGTGGACTTTTTGCTAAAGAAAGAATTTGACATTCACAGAAAACATAAAACTACCCATCCTTTAATGGAAAAATACGGAATAGATGCTGTCCCAATCCAGCATCATGATATGGAAATGTGGAGAGATAATTTTGTCGGCATTCAACATCTTCATAAGCCGAGTAATTTTATAATTACTGGCGCGATTGACGATCTTTGGGTGAATAAAAAAGGCGAAGTTATTATCGTTGATTACAAAGCGACGAGCAAAGACGAAGAGGTTAATCTTGATGCCGAGTGGCAAGACGGTTATAAGCGGCAGATGGAAGTCTATCAATGGCTTTTCAAGCAAAACGGATTCACGGTTTCTCCGACGGGATATTTCGTTTACGCCAACGGGCGAAAAGACAAAGAAGCCTTTGATGGAAAACTTGAATTTGAAGTGAGTATAATAGCTTATAAAGGGAAAACTGATTGGGTGGAAGGCGTGCTTATTGACGCCCAAAAAACCTTGACCGGCGATTCAATTCCTAAAATAGGAGAGAGGTGTGATTATTGCCCTTATCGCAACTCGGCGGGGGAGGCGCTCGCAAAAATAGTAAAAGGAGCAAAAGCGAATTTGAAAACCGAGCCGACATTGTTTAGTTGATTGAATTTTATGAATGAGAATAACGAAATTCTGATTTCACATTTGAAAGAAAAAGAATTATTGAATTCTAAAGAATTAGAAAGCGCTTTTCGGATAATTGACCGCGCTGATTTTGTGACGGAAGATCACAAAGTAGAAGCTTATGAAGATTATCCTCTTCTCATCGGCTTCGGACAGACGATTTCCCAGCCGACAACGGTGGCTTTTATGCTTGAGCTTTTGGATTTGGAGAAAGGAGACAAAGCGCTTGATGTTGGTTCCGGTTCCGGATGGACGACCGCCTTAATCGCTGAAATAGTGAAGCCTCAAGGCAAGGTTTGGGGAGTGGAAATCATACCAGAACTGGTTGAGTTTGGCAGGAAAAATTTGGCAAAACATAAATTGCCGAATGCAGAAATTATTCAAGCTGGAAAACAGATGGGACTCTCGGAACACGCGCCCTATGATAAAATTCTGGTTTCCGCCGAGGCGGAAGACTTGCCTGATGAGTTGATTAGCCAGCTCAAAGAAGGCGGCATCATGGTCATACCCATAAGAAATACATTATACAAACTTGAAAAACTTGCAGGAAGCAAGATAAAAGAAACCGCTTTCCCCGGATTTGTTTTTGTTCCGCTGGTCGGGTAATATTTATAAAATTCTAAGTGCGAACTAAAAAGCTAACAGCTTATAGATTTTAAAAAACATGACATTTGAAGAATATCAAAAAGAATCAAGAAAAACGGCTTTGTATCCGAACAAAGATAATAATTTCATTTATCCCGTCTTGGGGCTCTGCGGCGAGTCGGGAGAAATAGCCGAGAAAATCAAGAAAGTGATTCGCGATGAAGCGGGTGTTGTGAGCGAACAGAAAAAAGAAGAAATTAAGAAAGAGCTGGGCGATGTGCTTTGGTATATAAGCCAAATTGCGACAGAGTTGGGTCTTTCTCTTGACGCCGTGGTCAAGCTGAACATAGAAAAACTGCGATCTCGTCTGGAAAGAAACAAAATTTTCGGAAGTGGCGACAACCGATAACTTGCTTTTTGGAGCGGATATTAGAATTTATATCCCTAATACGAAAGGCCTTAATTAGCTCCGTGTTAATTAAGGCCTTTTTACTTACTTACGGGCGACTCATCAGGGATGATTTATGAACCTTTCTTAGAGCAAGGTCTCCCAGAAAATCAAAGAGTTTTTCTATTTTATCAAGCGATGTCTTATCCGGCTGTTTTCCTTGCGCCATCGTTTCAAAGCAGGTGATGAAACTTTTGACTTCCTTAATATATTCTTCATCATTTTTAGAGAAAGGTAAACCAGATTTAATCCAACCCTCAACAAACATTTTCCCGTTTGTTAGATTTTTTATACAAGCGCCAAGAAGAACTTTTTCGCCTTTCCTTACTTTTTTTTCTGCTTCTAAAACAGATTCCAAAAAAACTATAACTGATTTTTTAATATATAATATATCTTCATCAGTTGAGTGGCCTTTTTTGAATTCTGTGATTAAAGATCCAACTTCGTTGGATAAATTTCCAACAGGATACCATTCCTGCCTATCTGACTCAGATAATATATCCATATAATCTCTCTTATAAAATTGTTCTAAAAAATAAAGATTCTTTCTATTAAAAAGATAACACAAGGATATAAATTTGCAAAACATTGTGTGAGCATATCTTCTTTTTTATTGTTGGAGCGAGCATTCTGTTTTTAAAAGCCTTGCGCAGGAAATTATCCAGCACTTATTTTAGATTTTCAAAATAAGTGCTGGTTTGATTGACGAGCAGAGAAATCCCTCCTCAGTTTTAATCTTAGAAATTTCTATTTTCCAAAACTGGGGAGGGATATTCGTGCTTTTAAAAATAGAATGCGAGCGTGTTTAGTGTCGGCGGAGCTGATATCATAACTAAAAAAGAAACCCTGATGCCCCGCACTCTGGCGCGGGGATTTCTTTATCTTCTCCCCGCTTTTGATCTGTCGGTTTTTGTAAGGAGTTTTTTTCGCAGTCTTACGCTTTTAGGAGTAATTTCCAGATAATCGTCGTCCGTCATTATTTCCAAACCTCGTTCTATATCAACTTCAAGGGCGGGCACAAGCCTTATGGCTTCGTCGGAGCCGGAGGCTCGCATATTGGTCAGCTGTTTTCCTTTCGTTGGATTGACATCAAGGTCATCGCCTTTTGTCACATTTCCAATTACCATTCCTTCATAGACTTCAACTCCCGGGGCTATGTATAAGACCCCGCGTTCTTGCAGATTCCAAAGCGCGAAAGCCAGAGCTTTGCCGGGCATCATTGAAACCATTGAACCGTATTCTTGTTTTTTAATCTCACCGGCGTATTTTTTAAATCCGATGACTCGGCTGCATAATATGCCTTCACCTCTAGTGTCAATTATAAACTGTCCGCGGTACCCCAGAAGTCCTCTCGTCGGAATTTCAAACAGCAAGCGGACATTGCCGTCTTTCTGCTTCATATCCGTCATTATTCCTCTTCGCTTGTTTATTTTTTCAATGACAGTTCCCGATACTTCTTCCGGAACATCAATAGTCAGTTCTTCAAATGGCTCCACTTTCTCGCCATCAATTTCTTTAATGATTACTTGCGGTTGCGACACTTGAAGCTCGTATCCTTCGCGCCGCATATTCTCAAGGAGTATGGCAATATGAAGCTCGCCTCGGCCATAAACCTTAAGCGTATCGCCTGAATCAAAATCCACTTTTAGTCCCACATTTATCTCCACTTCCTTTTCAAGGCGTTCTCTGATTTGCCGTCCTGTGACAAATTTGCCTTCCTTTCCGGCGAAAGGGGAGTCATTGACCAGAAAATTGACAGATATCGTCGGCTCATCTATTTTTATTTCGGCTAACGGCTCCTGATTCTCATTTTGCATAATAGTTTCCCCTATATATATGTCGGTCAAGCCGGCGAGCATAACAATGTCTCCGCTTTCGGCCTCGGCGACTTCTTTTCTCTGCAATCCTTCAAAGGTGAAAAGTTTGGTGATTTTACCCTGTCTTGTTTCTCCATTAGGCTTTTTTACAAATACAGAACCCCCCGATTTGATTATTCCTTCGTAAACTCTGGCGATAGCCAATCTGCCAAGGAAATTATCATATCCCAAATTAAATGGCTGGGCGCGGAAGGGAAGGTCAGTCCCTTTTGAAGCTGGAGGTACTTTTTCAACTATCATATCTAGAAGAGGAGTCAGATCTTTTGATTCATCAGTCAAACTGCGCTTGGCAATTCCTTGTCTTCCGATGGCGTAAATCACAGGGAAATTCAATTGCTCGTCATTCGCGCCGAGCTCCATAAACAATTCAAGCACAAGATCGTGAACTTCAGCCGGTCTTGCTGCTGATTTGTCAATTTTGTTTATTATAACAATAGGTTTCAAACCTAGCTCCAAAGATTTTTTGAGCACGAATCTTGTCTGGGGCATCGGACCTTCCTGCGCGTCAACGACAAGAAGCACAGTGTCAATTGAGCGAAGCACTCGCTCCACTTCCGAGCCGAAATCGGCGTGTCCGGGCGTGTCTACGATGTTGATTTTCCCGCCTTTATAATAGATAGAAGTGTTTTTGGCATAAATAGTGATGCCGCGCTCTTTTTCCAGCGCGTTTGAATCCATACTGAATCCCTCAGCAAGACTCCCCCCGCCGTTCTGCTTCATCAGAGCGTCAGTAAGCGTCGTTTTCCCATGATCCACATGGGCGATAATGGCTATATTTCTAATTTCCATAATATTTTGAATAAGTCCGCATTGTAATAGAAAAATTTAATTTTGTCAAAATTTCGTTAGTTATAAAGTCCATCAAGTTTATAAAGTTATAAAGCAAGAGATGATGAAAACCACATTTTGGACATCGGATGTCCAAAATGTCCAAAATAATCTTGATTGCCTGCTCATCTTTACTTTATAAACTTGCTTGCCCTGCTGTAGCTTCTAGCGAAGGTTGAGATAACTATTAAGAACTTTACGAACTCATTTCGGTTGCAACGGACGATTCCGTATGCTACTAATTTAAATAGTTCGTTCTCTTATTTAAGAGATTACTGAGTATCTTTGACATTTTTTAATAGAGAAAGGTGGTAGATTATGGGCGAGATCAATGTCGGAAGGGTCAATTGGACGGTAATATCACTTGGCGGTTCGCTGATTGTTCCGAATGAAATAAACACAAATTTTATTTATCAGTTTAAGGAAGTTACTGTGAAGCAAATGAATCTGGGCAAGCGGTTTATTATTGTTTGCGGGGGAGGTCGGGTTGCCAGGGATTATCAGAATGCGTATAAAATAATTGCTCCTGTTGCGGACAGTAATATTCTTGACTGGGTAGGGATAAACGCCACCAAACTGAACGCTCAATTCATGGTGGGTGTTTTTGGAGATTTAGCGGACCAAAGAATCATAGATAATCCGAACAAAAAAATTAAGACGAAAAATCCGGTTGTTTTTGCCGGCGGATGGAAACCTGGATGGAGTACTGATTATGTCGCTATTCTTTTTGCCAATAATATCGGCGCGCAAAGAATAATAAACTTGACCAATGTGGACGGTGTCTATGATGTTGGCGAAGACGGTGAGAGAAAAGAATTACTTCACTGTATTACATGGGATCATTATATGGCGATGATTCCTAAAAAGTGGACACCCGGGCTCTCTGCGCCATTTGACCCCATAGCTTCAAAAGAGGCGCAGAGAAAAGGCATTGAGGTCGCGGTGATCGGACAGAATTTAAGAAACTTTGAGCTCTGTCTTGATGGCGAGCGTTTTAAGGGAACGATAATTGTAGGAAATTCCCCCAATTTGTATCCGTATGTTTAGAATTTCAAAAAGAGAAGGTTGCGCAGGACAGAAGACACATTTTTATATGAATAAAGGTCAGTGAGTGAAAGAAATTAAAAAAGGGCAGGCGAACTGTTAAAATCGCCTGTCCTAATTTTTTTGGCATTAAATCTGTGGGTATCAGATACCCACAGATTTTTTAATGCGCGTTCGGCTGTTCTCCTTCCAAGACGAATACTGCTGAAGCAAGAACAGTTGTCCACAAGCCCTCTTTGTGTCCTTGAGCGGTTTGGGTGATGTTGGAAGTGGTGATGAATTTACCGCTGGCTTTGTATTGCTTTTCCCTCTCGTCCCAATCTTTATTGGAGTCAAACTCTATACCCAGAGTTGACGCCAGCATTGTCGCCGCCAGGTCTTCGGCGTAATCGCCGGCTCTTTCCTCGGTATCGCCGAAAGAGTGATGTTCGCTCAAATATCCGTACTGGTTGCTGTCTTTTGGAATTGCCAATCCCACGGACGCGGCGATAAGCCTGTTCGGCTCATTAGTCGCGTTTCTGCTCATTACGCAGAATCTTATTGATCCCGCCTTCATATATTTGACCCCTTCTTCCTTGGATATTCTTTTAGCTCCGGGAGGAAAAATACTTGAAACCGTCACTAAATTTTGAGTTTCTATTCCAGCGTCACGGAGCGCCAACTCAAAAGATTGGAGGTAGTCTTTATGCCGACCTACTCCTTTCGTGAAAAAAACTTTTTGAGGAACCATATGTGATGAAATTTCTAAATCCTAATTTCTAAAAATCGGAAATTATTTTAGAATAAATATTATTTTAATAAATTTTAGATTGACCTCGCGGTCTCACTGCGGAAATAATATCAACGATTGTTTTAAAATGCAAAATTATCAGCTTGCGTTGAGTATCAAATTTTTGGGATAATAGAAAAGATATATTCTTCTTCTTATGTCGTTGAAACAAGTTAATTCAAAAATTTCCGCGCGCATGTTAAAAAAAAAGAGATTTTTATTTTTCCCTTTAGAAATAGGACTGGCTCATATCACCAGGTCCATTGCGATTGCGGAAAAAATGATAACGGACGGACACGATGCTTATGTCGTGGTGCCGGGTAAAAAAATAGAGCTTTTTAAAGATACCATCGTCACCTTAATTCCCACAGAAATATATGACAATTCAGAAGATTCACATCCCTTGCATAAATTTAGAGATGTTGAGTATCTCTATCATATTTCTAAAAAAGAACAGGAAATCATCGAGAAAATTGCGCCGGATTGTGTTGTTGTGGACTATCGATTATCCGCGCTTATTGCCTGTATGATGTGCGGCAAAAAAACGGTTTTTATTTCCGACGGAGGCTGGGGTCCCCATGACTTCGCGATGCCTAATCCGGGAATAGAAAAAACAATTTTTAGAACTTTTGGCTTTGCTGCAGACTTCCTTTTTAAATACTTGAAGGGCAAGTTTATAAAATCATTATTTATTGCGGCAAAAAAAAGAGGTTTCATCGGTTATAAAAAAGATATTATTCATTCTATTTTGTATATCGCTCCGGAATTTACAAATTATTTGCCGGCTAAAAAATCTTTACCCAAAATTGAATGCGTCGGCCCGATTTTTTGGAGCGGGTTTGAGCGTTTTGGCGATCAAAGCGTCAAAAACCTAAAACCTGACGGAAAAACGGTATATCTGACATTCGGCGGGACCGGTTTTGACGGTGAAAAGTTAATTTCTCTTAGTGACGCCATAGCAAAAAAGGGTTACCGTGTTTTAGTGTCATCAAGTATAATCGCGGATGTAAAAAATTTTCCGAAGCACGATAAATTATTGCCTTTCAAATTTGTTGACGGGAAGAAAGCTTCCGAAATAGCCGATCTCATAGTTTGCCACGGAGGGTACGGCACAATGATGCAAGCAATGCTAGCCGGCAAACCGGTAGTGGCAATCCCGTATAATTTCAGTCAACTTATCCACTCTTTAAGATTTCAAGAGCTGGGGCTGGGCAAGTGCGTGTCAAAAAAAAGCATACGGAATATTGTTTATTTGATTGCCAATATGTGGGAAAGGTTTGAGAGAAATGCAAGAAAAGTTCAAACTCAAGATATTTTAAATGACATAGAAGAAGTTATGCAAAATTATGAAAAATACAAAAAAAGAATTGAAAAATTTATTGCTAATGATAAATACTGCAATGGAAGTTCCGCGGCGGCGGATTTAATTTACGATTTTTTGTCAAAATAGCCGCTATTAAATTTTTAATCTTGTGATAACATATAAAAATCATAAAAAATATTGAAACCCGAAATGAATTTTTTGAAATTTTCATTCCTACTCATTTTTATTTCTCTATTAGTTGGTCTTACGCCGACTTTTTTTAAGTTTGCGTTTAACTTGGACAGTATTCAGCCAGCCGAGGCGGTCTCTTTTAAGACGACAAAAGATACTGGTAAAATTAAATCAATAATTGTCGGAAAGTCTAAAATACCTGTTTATTTGGCGGACACTGAAGAGAAAAGAATAAAAGGGCTGGGAGGACGGACATCAATTCCTCGCAATTACGGTATGTTTTTTATCTTTGACTATGTCGACTATCAAAATATTTGGATGAAAGATATGCTTTTCCCGATAGACATAATCTGGATTGATGGAAACAGCAAAATCGTGCACATAGAAAAAAATGTTTCGCCCGATACTTATCCGAAAATTTTCACCGCGCCCGTTAAAGCGCGCTATGTTTTGGAATTGAACGCCGGAATGTCCGAACTCTATGATTTAAAGATAGGCAAAAAAATTATTTTCGGGTCAAAGTAATCTTTTCCACAGCTTTATTTCATTTTTTAACAAATTCTAGAACAATATTTGTCCTTTAATTTTTTTTCTTAAAAAAAGTCTTTGCTTCCATTATTTTACAACGGATTTTTTCATAGAGACTTTACATAAGATATTTTTTAAGCTCAAGTGATACTTTTTACTTGTTTTACACTTCTTTTGTTCTTCTCTTTAAGGTAAAATTAATTGAAATATTTTTTATTAGCTGATATTTTTTTAAAATTATGGTCAAAGATTCAAAGAGTGGCGGCAAAGGAACAAGTTTTATTGAAAAGGTGCAAAAAAGAG
Source organism: Parcubacteria group bacterium GW2011_GWA1_40_21 (assembly GCA_000996205.1). GTDB lineage: Bacteria > Patescibacteriota > Minisyncoccia > Phycocordibacterales > GWA1-40-21 > GWA1-40-21. Next base: position 20,324 of record LBYO01000005.1, read on the forward strand.
ATGGTTCAATCGCGCCTTTTGATCTAGGAAGAGTAACGAATGCGATCAATAAGGCTATGATTTCCGTTGGAGAAGGGTCGGAAGAAGAAGCGAAGCTCGTCGCCAACAAAGTCTTGGCCGATTTGGTGAGAATTGTCAAAAAATTCAAAAATTTCGTGCCGACCGTGGAGGGAATACAAGATACGGTGGAAAAGGAGCTCATATTGAGCGAGTATGTGAAGACCGCCAAATCATATATTCTTTATCGCGACAAGAGATCAAAGCTTAGAGAGAAAGGAGTTCAAGTTCCGGAAAAAGTTCGCCACCTGACGGAACAAAGCAAAAAGTATTTCAAGAGTCCTTTGGGTGAATTTGTTTATTACAGATCTTATTCAAGGTGGATTGATGAGGAGGGAAGACGCGAAACATGGATTGAAACCGTTGACAGGTATATGAGTTTTATGAAAGAAAATCTCGGCAAGCTGGTGAAAGATTCTGAATATAAAGAAGTCCGCGAAGCAATTTTAAACCAAGAAGCGATGCCGTCAATGAGACTGCTTCAATTCGCCGGACCCGCCTCCAGAAAGACCAATGTGTGCGCTTACAATTGCTCTTTCATCGCCCCGTCAACATTCCAAGACTTCGCCGAGATTATGTATATTTCAATGTGCGGAACTGGTGTCGGTTTTTCCGTGGAAAGCCAAAATATTCAGGCTCTGCCGCAGATCAAAACGCAAACAGGAAAGAAACTTCCGACTCATATAATCGCTGACACGAAAGAAGGCTGGGCTGACGCTCTCTATCTGGGAATAAAGACTTGGTATGAGGGCAACGACATAGAGTTTGATTATTCAGGGTTGCGTCCAGCGGGAGCGAGGCTTAAAACTATGGGAGGGAGGTCTTCCGGTCAGGAACCTCTCAAAAGATTGCTTGATTTTTCGCGAATGAAGATACTCAAGAGGCAGGGCAGGCGGCTTACCAACTTGGACGCCCACGATATTATTTGCTGTATCGGAGATTGCGTTGTTTCCGGCGGCGTTCGCCGAAGCGCGCTTATCTCCCTCTCCGACCTTGATGACGAGGCGATGCGCGATTCCAAGAAGGGGCAGTTTTATTTGACTGAACCGCAGAGAAGCATTGCCAACAATTCCGCCGTGTATCTTCAAAAGCCGACAAACGCCGAATTTCTGGACGAATGGGTCGCTCTTATGAAAAGCGGAGCGGGAGAAAGAGGAATATTCAACAGAGGAGGACTGGCGAAAACATTGCCGGAAAGAAGGTTGAAAGTTCTCAATGGCCAAATAGGCGATTTGGGCACGAATCCTTGCGGAGAAATCATACTTCAGTCAAAGCAATTTTGTAATTTATCTGAAATTGTCGCCAGAGCGGATGATGACGAGAAATCGCTTTTAAGAAAAATCAGAATTGCGGCAATTTTGGGGACTTATCAATCCACTCTCACCAAATTCGGCTACTTGTCAAAAACTTGGGAAGAAAATTGCAAAAAAGAAAGACTGCTTGGGGTGTCCATAACCGGACAATGGGATTGTCCGGCAGTTAGAGATGCTAAAATTCTTCAGAAGCTTAAAAAAGAAGCTATCCGCGTCAATGAATTATACGCCAAAAGATTCAAAATCAATTCTTCAACCTGCATTACTTGCGTCAAACCTTCCGGCACATTGTCGCAGATGGTGGACTGCGCTTCCGGAATGCATACCAGACACTCGCAGTACTACATAAGAAGAGTGAGAATTTCGGCGACTGATTCTTTGTTTAAAATGCTTCGTGATCAAGGCGTTCCCTATCATCCGGAAGTGGGACAATCAAGAGATAACGCCAATACTTACATTTTTGAATTTCCGGTAAAATCACCAGAAGGATCACTTTTCAGAGATGACTTGACGGCACTGGAACAGCTTGAACATTGGAAGCTCGTCAAAGAAAATTATACCGAACACAATCCGTCAATTACCATATCGGTGGGAGAAGAGGAATGGATTGATGTGGCCAATTGGCTCTACAGAAATTGGGACATCATCGGCGGGCTGTCTTTCTTGCCGAGAGCCGACCATGTTTACCAAATGGCGCCTTACGAAGAAATTGATGAAAAGACCTACAACGAGGCTGTGAAAAGATTTGCTCACATTGATTTTTCCAAAATCGTCACATACGAAAAAGTTGATGAAACGGAAGTGAAGAAGGAGCTAGCCTGCGTTGCCGGAGTCTGTGAGATTGTTTAAGACCTTTCTGCTTGAATGGCGTTTCATTTTTTCTTGCATATTTTTTTTAAAAAGGTTAGTCTTATTAGAAGTTCTTTATTTATTTTCTTTATTTTTTCAGCATGGAAAGGAGAGGGAATATGTTAAAATCAGAGGTTGAATTGAGAAAGATTAAAGAAGCCAAAGAAGATGGGCGCGTGGATGCTGAAGGAAATTTTTTGATTGTAAACGAGAGAGGGATTCCGCATAATTGCAAGCCAACTTTCCTGATGAAAATCTTAGCGGCGCTCGATAAGTTTATGTATAGACAATGAAATAAGTAAAGGTCTCATGAATCCGTCAAAATTTTGACGGATTCATTTTTTATTAAAACACAGTAAAACAACGGAAAATAAAAATGTGTATCTTAATTCTGCTATCGCTGAATTAAGATACACATTTATTTTTTTTATTTAGTCTTTACTAGGACACCGCGCAGACGAAGAGTATTTTGCTCACACCTCCCCCATATTTCTTTCATTCCGTCTGTCATCCCTCGTATCAAGTACGAGGGCAGGCTCCCGCGAATGCGGGGATCCAGTTTCAGTCACTAATGGGGCGAATTTTTTCAAGGGAATGACAGAAGGAAGCGTGAGTGGGCGCAACGAAGACATTTGCGACCTTTTTGCTTTTATTGTATATTATTTCCGTCTTTGCGCCGGATAGCCACTGAGTTCCGACTTGCTCGGAGCTTAGAGGAAAGTCCGAACACTCTCCCTCCCCAGTTTTAGGCTCTCGAAATTTCTATAGTCTAAAACTGGGGAGGGAAACAGGGTAGCGGGTAACGCCCGTCTGGAGCAATCCAAGAGGTGCGAACAGAGACGCCAAACATCGAAAGATGTTTGGGCGCTTCCGAAAGGAGGCGTAGTCCAGCTCCAGTTTTGAGAGATTGATTTTTCGATAATTCAAAACTGGGGCTGGGGTGCAACGGCAAAATCCTTACCCGGGTGCAAGGCCGTGTCTCCCGATGTAATGTCGGGGGAAGTGCCGCTTGAGTCCAGCGGTAACGCTGGACCTAGATAAATGGCTATACAATTTCGCACAATGCGGAGTAGACAGAATTCGGCTTATAGGCGCAAAGGCATTAAATCAAAACCGTTCCATACAAGTGGAGCGGTTTTGATTTTCCTGTTTGAATGAGGGTTTGAATTGCCGAAAAAGACGAGATAGCCAAAATCTCCAAGAAAACCAACCCCTCCCAACCCCCCCCTTTATCAGGGGGAGTTCAGTTTTCCCCCTGACAAGGGGGATTAAGGGGGTTTGAATTTATTTTACCCTTTTCCAACTGTCAAATTTGATAATGCGATTGCATTTGATATAATATTAACTAATAGCTAATAATTTATTACAAAGTTATTTTATAAAAAATAATATGGAAGAAAACAAAATAGAAATAAAAATCGGCAATCCGTCCAATCAAGAAACAAAGCCTCTGAAAAAATATTATCGTTCTGAAAAAATTTCTTACATTTCTTTGCTCGTAAGCGCTTTTTTGCTGCCATTATTTTTTATACCGTCTCAATTCACCTTACTTGAATTGAGCAAAGTTTTGATAATGGTTTTAGGTGTCCTGATTTCTTTGGTTTTTTGGAGTCTGTCTGGAATCAAAGAAGGGAAATTTGAATTTTCCTCAACCGCCCTCTTTCCAAGCGCTTTCTTTATAATCCTCATTTATTTTTTGTCGGCGATGTTTTCCGGAAGCAAGATGAATTCGCTCTTTGGGCAGGGTTTTGAGTTGGGAACTTTCGGTCTGGTTTTTATCGGGTTCGCCCTTATGTTTATGGTTTCGTCTGTTTTTAAAACAAGAGACAGAATATTTTATTCTTACATATGTTTGATAATTTCATCCCTTATCGTATTTTTATTTCAAACGGCTAGACTTTTATCAGGCGCTGATTTTCTGTCCTTGGGAGTTTTCAAAGACATTACTTCCAATATGATAGGCAAATGGAACGATCTTGGTATTTATTTCGGCCTCGTCGCCCTTCTTTCGGTTGTCACGATTGAGCTTACCAAATTCAGCAAGATGATGAGGTTTTTTCTGTATTTTATTTCCATAGCCTCGCTATTTTTCATAGCTTTGATCAATTTTAAGGTCGTTTGGTTTACAATCGGCTTCTTCGCTCTCATTTTCTTTATTTACTCCATTTCCTTAAAAATGAGAGGTGAAACGACCAAGTCCGAGAATTCGTCGGGAGGTTCCAAAAGGACGCCTTATTTTGTTCTCTTCTTTCTCATAATATCAACGCTATTCATTATTGACGGGTTTAGAAGCAAACATATTATCGGCGACTCAATGGCTGATTATTTCAAGGTCTCCCATATTGAAGTCAGACCGTCTTTCCGTGGGACTTCGGAAATTTTGAAAGGAAGTTTCAAGAAAAATCCAGTTTTGGGTTCAGGGCCTAACAAGTTTTTAAATGACTGGCTTCTGTTTAAATCAGACGGAATCAACAATACGATTTTTTGGAATTTTGACTTTAGTTACGGAGTCGGCATCATCCCGACTTTTATAACCACGACCGGAATATTGGGTATGATTTCCTGGATTATTTTCTTCGGATTATTTCTTTATATCGGGTTTAAGAATATTTTTATCAAAGTCGGAAATTCATTTTCACGCTATCTGATAGTTTCCTCATTTTTAGCTAGCCTTTATTTGTGGATAGTCAATGTGTTTTATGTTCCGAGCGCCGTCATATTTTTTCTGACCTTCTTTTTCACGGGGCTTTTTATCAGCGTTCTTGCGAGCGAGAATTTAATACCCTTGAAGAGGCTTGCTTTCTTAAGCAATTCGCGCCGAAATTTCATCTTCGTGTCCATTTTGGCGATTATAATCATATCTTCAATCACTGGAAGTTATGTTTATTTTCAAAAATTCTTTTCCAATATTTATTTTCAAAAGTCTCTGAATTCTCTGAACGGCTCCGGCAATCTTGATGATGCCGAAAGATACGCGGTAAAGGCGGCTTCTTTTTCAAAGAGCGATTCTTATTACAGATTGTTATCCGATATTTCTCTTGCCCGATTAAATTCTTTGTCTTCGCGGAAAGATCTCACAAAAGAAGCTCTGAACAACCAGTTTCAATCAATATTTCAAAATATGATTAAAAGTTCAAAAGCGGCCATTGATTACGACGGCTTGAATTATCAAAATTATCTCACCGCCGGGCGGGTATATGAGTCGATTGTGCCAATGGAGGGAGCCTACAAAATAGCTTACGAAAATTATAATAAAGCTTTGAGTTTGAATCCGAAAAGTCCGCTTATCAATTTAACGCTTGCCAGACTTGAAACTTCCAACAAAAACAACATCAAAGCGAAAGAATACGCAATAAAATCTCTTCAATTGAAAAATAATTATACGGACGCGGTGTTTCTTCTGGCTCAGATTGAAATAGCGGAGGGCAATATAAAAGAAGCGATTAAACTCGTTGAAGCGGGTTCAATTCTGGCCTCCGATAATCCCGTCGCGTATTTCCAATTGGGCGTTCTTAAATACAGCGACAAAGAAAAAAATTATAAAGGAGCGGCAGAAGCTTTTGAAAAAGCTGTGGCCATTAGTCCTTCCTATTCCAACGCGCGCTACTTTCTCGGTCTAAGTTATTACAATTTGGGAAAAACAATTGATGCGATAAGGCAATTTGAATCGGTTCAATCGCTCAATCCCGACAACAAAGAGGTTGAGTTTATTTTAAAGAATTTGAGAGATGGAAGAGCGCCGTTCGCGAACGCCGCGCCGCCGATTGACGATAAGCCTGAAAAAAGAAAAAATTTGCCGGTGAAGGAAGATGGGCTGAAAGAAACAAAGAAGAAAGAGGCAAAACAGAGATAACCGTGAATTATGAAACTTGTCGAGGCGCGCTGTTTTCGGGAGGTTTTGAGTCCGGTGCCAGTTTTGATCTATGGAAAATTGCACAAACAAAACTGGTGCTGGACGAAAACTTCAGGATTTTTTAAGCTTCAAAAAATATGGACATTAAAAACAGCGCGCCGAGTAAGAGTTTCGTGATTTACAAATAGATAATCAGATAATCAATTTTTCTCGCGAAGATGGTAAAAACTGTATTAAAAATTTTTCACAGGGAGATAAGCGGACTTCATGAGGCCGCTTATCTTTTGGCGTTTTTCGCGATTATGTCCCAGATTTTGGGATTAATCAGGGACAGGCTTCTCGCGTACTCTTTCGGCGCGAGTAGTACCCTTGATATTTATTACGCGGCATTTCGGATACCTGATTTTATATTTGTCACCGTGGCTTCCATCGTTTCAATTTCCGTTCTCGTTCCATTCCTCATTGAAAAATTGGATCAAGGCGCAGTTCTCGGCAAGAAATTCATTGATAACATATTTTCTTTCTTTTTCATTTTGATATTCGGGGTCAGTCTTTTGGCTTATTTTTTAATGCCATATCTTGTCCCGCTTATTTTTTCCGGTCTAAACGAAACGGATAAGATGTCGGAGCTTATAACAATCGCTCGCATTTTGCTTTTGTCGCCAGTATTTTTGGGACTTTCAAATTTCTTCGCGAGCATCACTCAAGTCTATCGCCGATTTTTAATATACGGTTTAAGCCCGCTTTTTTATAATATTGGAATTATAATCGGAATTTTGTTTTTTTATCCGATATTCGGCCTGAAAGGCCTTGTTTTCGGAGTGATTCTGGGAGCCATTTTTCATTTTTCCATACAGATACCTTTTGTCCGGAAGCAAGGTCTTATTCCCAGATTTTCATTTTCTATTGATTACGCTGAAATAAGAAGAGTCGTATTTTTATCTGTCCCAAGAACGATTACTCTCGGCATACACCAAATAGGACTGATTTTTTTGATTTCTATCGCTTCCAGAATGACCGAAGGATCAATTTCCGTGTTTAATTTTTCTTTGAATTTACAGTCCGTGCCCCTTTCAATAATAGGGGTCAGTTATTCAATCGCGGCTTTTCCCACTTTATCGCGGCTTTTTTCGTCAGGACAAAGAGATAATTTCTTGCGGCAGATTATTGTTTCATCAAGACATATTATATTTTGGTCAATTCCCGTGAGCGTTTTGTTTATAGTCCTCCGCGCTCAAATAGTGAGAACTATTTTAGGTGCGGGCAAATTCAGCTGGGAAGATACCAGACTCACGGCCGCCGCGCTCGCTCTGTTTACCATATCAATAGTCGCTCAAAGTATGGTGCTCTTGTTTGTAAGAGGTTATTACGCGATGGGCAATACGAAAAAACCTCTCTTTACGGGCTTGTTTTCCGGCGCGATGATAATTTTATTTTCCTTTATTCTCATCGCAATATTCAACAATTTTCCAATGTTCCGATATTTTATTGAGTCTCTGCTTAGGGTGGACGATATTTCAGGAACGGCGGTCTTGATGCTCCCGCTCGGATACTCCCTCGCTCTTGTCGCCAATTGCGTTCTTCTTGGAATTTATTTTCACAGAGATTTTCCCGATTTTTTCAAAGCAATCGCCAAGACATTATTCCAGAGTTTCAGCGCCTCAATCATTATGGGCTTTGCCGCTTATTTAAGCCTTAATATTTTTGATAACATCTTTAATCTCAATACGCTCATCGGCATATTTTCTCAAGGTTTGTTTTCCGGATTAGTCGGCATATTCGCGCTTATCTTGACTCTAAAACTTTTGAAGAGCAGAGAAGCGGATGAAATATGGAAAACTATGCATAAGAAAATTTGGAAAGCCAAGCCTATCTCTCCGGATGTGCAGGAGTTGTGATGATTGTAAATTGATACCTTGAATTACGAAATGCAAAAATTTAGGTCTGGTTGAGCAAAAACATTTAGAAGACAAAGAGGTTTTGCGACCCGAGGACCTAAATTTTTGCATTTCGTAATTCACAGATTGATAATAAAAAAATGGGTCAAGCATAGACACTTGACCCATTTTGCCGCAAAATCCTTTGTAGAAAAAAGGGTATCTGCTCACGACTCTTTTATGCCCCTTGTGTTTTTTATGTCATTCCCATGAAAGCTTGTCCTCGCCGCGATCGGGGATGGGAATCCAGATTCAATCAATGAGGACCTAGATTCCCGTCTTTACGGGAATGACAGATGGAGGCGTGAATAGATACTGTACAAGTACTTGCTTTTATTTGAATACGGAGTATAATATTTAAATCGGGAGATGTTCTCAAGGGTTTAAGTTTTTCTTAGCCATATGGGAAGGGGTCGCTCTATCGATGATTTATAAGAATAAATTAAGTTAGCATATGGCAAAGAAATTGTATGTCGGAAATTTGTCTTACGGAATGACTGATGACGGCTTGAAAGACGCTTTCTCGAAAGTGGGAGCGGTTGATTCAGCCAACATCATTACGGACAAAATGACCGGCAGATCCAGAGGTTTTGGTTTCGTCTCTATGCCGAACGATGATGAAGCGCTTAAAGCGATTGATTCAATGAACGGTTTGGATCTTGACGGACGAAAGCTTACTGTAAACGAAGCGAAGCCTATGGCAGAGAGACCTCCAAGAAGGGGAGGCTTTGACAGGGGTGGTAGCGACAGAGGTGGTAATAGAGGCGGAGACAGAATGGGCTACTAAAAATAGTTTGTTCTCATAATCGCCTCAAACAAAAACCCGACCTAACGGTCGGGTTTTTGTTTGGCTGATTGATAATAATTGTATTTTCAGAGTATAATGAACCCCGAATTACGAAATGCAAAAATTCAGGTCCTCGGGTTATAAAAGCTATTTGTTTTTTTAAATGTTTTTGCTCAATAGACCTATAAATTTTTGCATTTCGTAATTCGGGGTAATAAAGTTATAAGTTTTTAATTTTTTTATACAATTTACGCAACATCACAATGCTTTCATCTGAAGAAATACGAACGAGATTTTTAAAATTTTTTGAAAAAAAGGGGCATAAGATAATCCCTTCGGCATCGCTTGTGCCGGAAAATGATCCTTCTGTTTTGTTTACAACGGCCGGAATGCATCCTCTTGTGCCGTATATTCTCGGGCAGACTCATCCATTGGGGAAGATGCTCGCCAATTCGCAGAAATCTTTGAGGACGGTGGATATTGACGAAGTTGGCGACAATACCCACGCGACTTTTTTTGAAATGCTTGGAAACTGGTCTTTGGGCGACTATTTCAAAGAAGATGCTATCAAATGGAGTTATGAATTTTTAACTTCCAAGGAAGAAGGACTCGGTCTCAATCCTTCGCGTTTGTATGTGACGGTTTTTGAAGGAGATGAGAAGGCGTCAAGGGACGATGAGTCTTTCAAAATTTGGAAAAGTCTGGGAATGCCAGAGGATAAAATATATTTTATGAGCGCGAAATCCAACTGGTGGAGCGCCGGCGACAGCGGACCATCAGGTCCGGACACGGAAATGTTTTATGATATAACGGATAAAGGTCTCAATATCAAGACAAAAGAAGAATTTTTTAAGGCCGACGAAAAACAGCAGGTGGTGGAGATTTGGAATGATGTCTTTATGGAATATGAAATGAAAGATGGCAAAGTGATAGGCAAATTGAAAAATAAAAATGTTGATACTGGGTCTGGTCTTGAAAGAGTGGCTATGGTGGTTCAGAAAAAAAACAATATATTTGAGACGGATTTACTAGCGCCTTTAATTGAAAAAGTTGAAGATTTAAGCAATGTTGATTCGGCTAAATTATCTGACAAAGAGGCTTTGAGAGCGAAGAGAATTGTTGCTGATCACATCAGAGCTTCAGTTTTTATAATTGCCGATGGGGTAATGCCGTCAAACACCGACCGAGGTTATGTTTTAAGAAGGCTTTTAAGAAGAGCGGTAAGATATTCCGACATTTTGAAAATAAAAGAAGGAGGGATCAATGATATTGCCAATGCTGTTATTCAAAAATATGAAAAAATTTACAGAAATGTTGCTGATAATTCTAGTGTGATTATTAAGGAGATTGAAAAAGAGGAAAAAAAATTTCGCGGGAGTCTGGCGCGTGGATTAAAGGTTTTTGAAAATTATGTAAGCGCGGATTTTCAACTATCTGGACAATCTGCTTTTGAATTGGTTACAACATACGGCTTTCCGCGCGAGCTCATAGAAGAAATCGCCAAAGAACGAAAAATTGAGGTGGACTGGTTCGCGTTTGAAGCTGAAATGAAGAAACATTATGATCTTTCGCGCGCAGGTTCGGAGCAAAAATTCAAAGGAGGTTTGGCCGACATGGGCGAGGAGTCAATCAAATATCACACTGCGACGCATCTTTTGCATGCGGCTTTGCGCGATGTTTTGGGCGATCATGTCTTGCAAAAGGGAAGCAACATAACAGCCGAACGGCTTCGTTTTGACTTCTCGCACGACGGCAAAATGTCCGAGGAAGAAAAAAAGAAAGTTGAAGATATCGTGAATCAAAAAATAAAAGAATCGCTCCCGATAAGTTTCAAAGAGATGAATATAGGCGAAGCTAAGACAGCCGGAGCGCTCGGCGTCTTTGGCGAGAAATACGGCGAAGTGGTGAAAGTATATAAAATCGGAGATGAAGAGCGGGGAATTTTCAGTATGGAGCTTTGCGGCGGACCTCATACCGAAAATACCGGCAAGCTGGGACACTTCAAAATAATCAAAGAAGAAGCGGTCTCGGCCGGCGTAAGAAGAATCAAGGCGGTCTTGGAGTAATTTTCAAAATTAAGCTTTCCAATGAGTTCCCTTGGATTACTCTCTCTAAAATTTACAAAAAAATGCTACCAGAGATCCGAAGATCTTCTGGTAGCATATTAAATATAAATGAGAGATGTCTATTTAATTTAAACGCAACACTTGTCGTTTTCTCTGCAAAGATATTTTGCCAAAACAAAACCGGGTTTTTCTTTCCATTGAGGCCATAACACCTCAATTTTTCCAAATTTTATATTAAAGTTTTGCGGTCTCGATCTAAATAATGCAATCAAGAATGCAATCAACGCATCCTTTTTTATGAGAGTTTCTATATCGGGATACTTATTGTATCTTGTCGCGATGTGAAGTTTATCACCGGAAGATTCCAGATAATAAAAACAATTACCCATCATATACGCTTCGCCCTGCAGGTAAACATTTTTATGAGCCGTAGCGGTATTTTCAAGTGTTTCTTTTAGTCGGTCCATATCTACGCCTCGATCTTTTAAAATAAGTGAAAAAATACTCACATTAAGAGTGTTAAGTTTCAATGCCTTTCTCCTTAAAATTAAAAAATTAAAAGTGAAAAATCTTAATCCTACCGGTATGATAAATGCGCTTATGGATTAATAACCACCTCCTTTTTGAAAGAACTATTTCCTTAATATTAAAGAAAGTATTATATTAATCCTCGTAAAAATTTTGTCAAATTCTGCTATAAGGTTTTAGTTTATAGTTGTTAGTTTATGGTCTTAATAAAAGAAATTTTCAATTTCTAATTCGCAATCTTCATTAAACCTATAAACTAGCACCTAACCACAATAACCTTCTTATAATTGTTGAGTTGACTGTCCTTGTGTTATAATTTCATATATGTCGCTATTTTCATTTTTCAATAAGAAAAGCGAAGAAGTTTCCGCTGTCTTTCACATAGGGAGCGGGAGCGTGGATGCGCATCTCGTCAGATTTTCTAAAGTATCAAAACCGGAAATAATTTACGCGACAAAAGCCCCCATATCATTTCAGAAGAATATTGATTTGGAAAGATATTTCAAGCTTATGGTCAAAGCGTTTGATTCCGCACTTCAGGACATTCAGAAGCGCGGGCTGCTCCATTTGAATTTCACCGGTTTGAGAAATCACAGGATAAGCAATGCTTTCTATGTATTATGTTCGCCGTGGTGCGTATCGCAGACTAAAATAATAAAAATAAAAAAAGATAAGCCTTTTGAAATAACCGTCGATTTGATTGAAGGCGTAATAAATGAACAAGAGAGGAAGTTTTTATCGGATGATTCGGTTAAAGGCTCAAAGATAATTGAAAAGAAAATAATTGACGCGAAATTAAACGGCTATAGAACGGCGGAAATCTTCGGCAAAAAAGCTAAAGATGCTGAGCTTGCTTTTTTTATGACTTCAGCACCGGAATATGTGCTGAAAGAATTGAATTATGTTGCGCGCAAGTATTTCAATTTTCACATCTCGGATTTCCATTCATTCGCTATCTCTGCTTTTTCTGCAATCCGGGAAATATATTCCGACAAAGAAAATTTCATATTTATTGATACTCACGGGGAATTAACGGACTTGTCAATAATAAAAGACAATATTTTCGCGGAGAGCGTTTCTTTTCCGGTGGGGGAAAATTTTTTTGTGCGGCAGACGTCTAAAGACCTCCTCCTTTCAGGCGATGAATCCTGCTCTCTCATAAATTTGCATATTAACGGCAAATGCGACAGCGTGACCTCGCAAAAAGTTCAAGCGACTATGGATAAATCGCTTAAAATTTGGTTGGAAAAATTCCATTCTGTTTTGACTTCTCTTTCACTCAATATGTATGTTCCAAGAACAATTTTTATTATGACAGATAATGAGTTTAGCGAATTTCTGGCTAAAAAATTAAAAGAAGAAAAGTTCAGCCAGTTTTCAATGACAGAAGAATCTTTTAATGTTATAGTATTAAATAATAAAAGCCTCTGCGAATACTGCCTGTCAGACAAGGAGATTGAGAAAGAACCATTCGCGGAACTGGAATGTGTATTCTTGAACAAGATATTTAACACAAAATAAAATGGCAAAAAACATCATACAAGACGTAGTGGTAAACAACAGAAGATCCATTAGGCAAGTATCCATTGAAAGAAGAAGGCGTCCGACGCAGAGCAAGGCGAGGAAAATGGAAGCGAATGAGTTTGAAGAAAAAAAGAAAGCGGAGCCGGCGAGTCAGGAAACGCAGAAGGAAATAAAAAAAAGAAATGCTCCAAAGATGATAATTTGGACAATAGCATTGTTATCCATAATTTTTTTGCTGTTTTCAGTAACATCTTTCTTTTCAACGGCGACAGTGACCGTAATTCCCAAGACTGCCCGCATTGCGTTCAACGACACTTACATAGCCAAAAAGAATGCTCTTCCCGGCGAACTCCGATACGAGGTGATGACTCTGCAGAAAAAAATGTCAAAACAGCTTGAAGCGACGGAAACGGAAAATCTTAAGATTAAGGCGAGCGGGAAAATCGTGGTATACAATAATTTCAGCGAGGCGACTCAAAGGCTTATCATAAACACCAGATTTGAATCCGAAGAAGGTCTGATTTATAAAATACCCAAATCAATCATTGTGCCCGGCATCAAGCTGGTTGGAGGCAAGAAGGTTCCGGGAAGCGTTGAAACACTCATCTTCGCGGATGAGCCCGGTGAAAAATACAATATGAAAGTTTCAGATCTCAAGGGAGATTTTAAAATCGCGGGTTTCAGGGGCGGCAAAAAATACAACTTTTTCTACGCGCGACTCAAGACTGACATAGCGGGAGGTTCAAGCGGTTTGGTTAAAAAAGTGCCGGCGAAAATATTGGACGAAGCCAGAAAAGAATTAAGGGCCGATATCAAATCCGAACTTCTTAAAGAAGCTTATGCCATCAAACCCCAATCTTCCGTCCTTCTTGCTGACGCTTATTATTATTCAGATTACGCTTCTTTGCCTGACAAGTTTCTGGGCGCTGATAAAATTGAAATCAATGAAAATGCCGCTTTCCACGGAATAATTTTTGACGAAGCCGAATTAAACTCTTATGTGGTAAAAAATAAACTTCCTGATTATGACGGCGTGCCTGTCAATTTGGTTTTAGATGACAATACCGGCGTCAGCTTGTCCGACAATTCCAGCGCGAAACCCCCTTGGGAAGGCGATTCGTTGAGTCTTTCTTTGAAAGGCGGAGCGGATGTCATTTGGACTTATGACGAGGCTCTCTTGCAGAAAAGTCTCGCCGGTCAGCGAAAGAGCGATTTAAATCGCATCATATCGTCTTTTCTCGGAATCGCGGAAGTGCGCGCTCAAGTAAGGCCTTATTGGAAAAGATCTTTTCCAAGCAAGCCGGAAAAAATAAAAATTGAAAATTTCAGCGTCAAAAAATAATTTTATCACCGCGACTTTTCGTTCCGTTCTTTATTTCTGTCTCTGCTTTATAAACTTTATGAACTTCTTTGAATTACGAAACCCTCATTTTCCGTCTTTGCGAGCCGGTACTCCGGCGTGGCAATCCAGAGTTTACCGCGCGTAATAATGGATTGCTTCGCTTCGCTCGCAAAGACAATGCGGTAATGTGATAGTTTCGTAATTCAAAGTGAACTTGATAACTTTCAACTTATTTGCTTGACTAATCATATGGCAATTTGCTAACATAGTGTTTGCTGTTTTAAAGTAATGGAAAATAAAAAAGCAAAGGAAAAAGTGGCCACGGGCGGGATAGTGGTAGAGGCTTTTCCCAATACCTTGTTTAAAGTGAAGCTTGATGGCGGCGGAAGCGAGATACTTGCTTATCTTTCGGGAAAGATGAGGATGAACAGGATAAGGGTTTTAATAGGAGACAAAGTCGTAGTTGAACTTGATGAATATGGTGGTAAGGGAAGAATCGTTAAAAGAAACTAGCCGGTATTAGGTTTTAGGCGGTTAGACCGTAGAGAAGAAATTAATTTTTTGAATTTACAACCTATCCGCCTGTCATCGCAAGCATGAGTCTGCTCAGGCGTTGCGGGCGCGGCAACCTACAATAAAAACATGAAAGTAAAATCATCAGTAAAAAAGATATGTTCCAAATGCAAGACGGTGCGCAGAAAAGGCTATGTCTATGTAATATGTAGCGCTAACCCGAGACATAAGCAGAGACAGGGTTAATTTATTTTAAAAAATCAAACTTACATAAATATGAGAATTGCCGGCATAACGATACCTGAAAACAAAAGACTGGAAGTAGGTCTTACTTCGGTTTATGGCATAGCCAGATCCAGAGCCCACGAAATATTGGATAAATCAAAAGTCGCGTACAGCAAGAAACCGAACCAATTAACTCCCGAAGAAGAAAACGAGATCAGAAAAATCGTGGAAGCTTACAAAATAGAAGGAGATTTGAAAAGAGAAGTTTCTTCAAATATAAAGCGGCTTAAAGACATAAAATCTTATCGCGGGACAAGACATATGAAAAGATTGCCGTCACGCGGACAAAGGACGAAGACCAATTCAAGAACTTTGCGCGGCAACGTGAGAAAGACCGCTGGTACCGGCAGAAGGAAAGAAGAAAAGAAATAATCATTTAAAAATTTATGGGTAAAAAAAGAATAGTAAAAAAAGAAGAAGGAGAAGTTTCGTCCGGCGCGAAAAGCCAGGCCGAACCGAAGTCCGGCAAGAAAAAGCTGGAAACGGGAATTCTTTATGTTCAGTCCACTTACAACAACACAAAAATCCTTCTCACCGACCCGAAAGGCAACGCTTTGGCTTGGTCATCGAGTGGTTCTCTTGGGTTCAAAGGGGCGAAAAAAGGCACGCCGTTCGCGGCCGCCAAAATAGGAGAACTCATCGGAGAAAAGGCGAACGATATGGGAATTAAGGCGGTGGAAGTGGTTATAAAAGGCGTCGGATCAGGAAGAGAATCGTCTGTGCGAGGTTTTTTATCAAAGGGCATAGACCTTATCGGAGTCAAGGATGTGACTCCCGTTCCGCATAACGGCCCTAAGCCTAAAAAACCGAGAAGGGTGTAAATTTTTAGTTTGATTTTTCAATAATTTTTTAATATTTATAAATATGTTAATTGGACCAAGATACAAAAAAGCAAAGAAGTTAGGAGCGCATATCTTTGATAAGACCCAAACCGCGAAATTCGCGTTGCGTCAGGCGAGAAAAAAAGGCTCGGACAAGAGAGGCAGGCCCAAAAGCGATTTTGGCCTTCAGCTTCTTGAGAAACAGAAAGCGCGTTTTACTTACGGAGTAAACGAAAGGCAATTTTCAAAATACGTAAAAGGTATAATAAATAAAAAAGGAGGCAATTCGCCGGATTCTCTCGTTGGGATTCTTGAATCAAGATTGGACAATGTCGTCTATCGCCTCGGTCTCGCTGGTTCGCGGCAAGCCGCGAGGCAAATGGTTTCTCACGGCCATATTACCGTTAACGGAAGAAGGAACAACATACCTTCTTATAATGCCACTATGGGGGATAAAATCGGTGTGAGCCAGAGAAGCCTGAAAAGCAAGCTTTTCGCGGATCTAGAGAAGAAAATCAAGGAGCATAATTATCCTTCCTGGCTCAAATATGACGCTGGAAGCAAGTCTTATGACATTCAAGGAATGCCAAAACTCGCGAACACTGAAATAATGTTCAATGTTGCTTCAGTTCTGCAATTTTACAGCCGATAAGAACAGACTTGCATAAATCGCAAAAATAATACATAATTGATTTTTATTATTTGATTAAAAATAACCAGAAGAAACATATATGATCGACAATAATATAATTTTGCCTTCAAAGCCGAAAATAATCCAAGAAAAAGATTCAAGCGGGGTATACGAGATTGACGGATTTTATCCCGGTTACGGTCATACTTTGGGTAATTCTCTCAGAAGAATCATATTGTTGTCTTTGCCTGGGGCGGCAATAACCTCGGTAAAGATTAAAGGTGTCAGTCATGAATTTTCCTCAATAGACGGAGTCAAAGAAGATGTCATAAATATTCTTCTTAATTTGAAAAACATAAGAGTGAAAATGCTTACGGACGAGCCTCAAATTCTCAATCTTAAAGTCAAAGGAGTGAAGAATGTCAAAGCCGGCGACATAGACGCTCCTGGACAAGTTGAAATATTGAATAAGGATTTGCACATAGCGAGCATTACCGACAAAAATACGGAGCTCTCAATTGAAATGCGAGTGGAAAGAGGACTCGGCTATGTTCCCAAAGAAATTCTCCAGAAAGACAGAGTTGAAATAGGCGCGATTGCTCTTGACGCTTCGTTTACTCCCATCAGAAGAGTGAATTACGAAGTTGAAAATATGAGAGTCGGAGACAGGACGGATTTTAATCGCTTGAGAATCTTCATAGAAACCGACGGCACTATTTCTCCAAAGGAAGCTTTGGAAATTTCCATTCAAATTATGATTAAACAGCTTAAAGCTATCATCGGCTTTGAAGAGCCGGAAGAGCCGAAGGAAGAAGAAACGCGGCCAACGAAAGAGACGGAGGAAAGCAAGGAAATGGATGTGGAATTTCTAAAAACAAGAATAGAATCAGTTGATCTTTCCGCAAGAACCGCCAAAGCTCTTTCCAACGCCAACATAAGAACTGTCGGCGGACTGGCCAGAAAGAAAGAAAAAGACCTTTTGGAAATTGAAGGTCTTGGAGCGAAAGGAATTCAAGAAATAAAAAAAGCTTTGTCCAATTTCGGCATCACGCTGAAATAAGCGCAAAATAAGATATTTTAAGACGCATTTCAGATAAAATTGAAAGATATAAATTTGCAATATGAAACACCACAAATCAATGAGAACATTGGGAAGAGAAAGAAACCAGAGAAGAGCGCTTCTCAAGTCTCTTGCCGCCTCTTTGATTGAGAGCAAAAAGATAAAAACGACTTTGGCGAGAGCCAGAGAGCTTCGCCCGGTTATGGACAAATTCGTTACTATTTCAAAAAAGGGAAATGTGAACGCGCTCCGAATTCTTTCCGCCAAAGTGGGAAAAGATAACGCGAAAAAACTCGCGGGTGAGATAGCGGCGTCCTACAAAGACAGGAAAGGCGGCTATACCAGAATAATAAAATTAAATCCGAGGAAAAGCGACGGCGCTTTAATGGCTCAGATTGAGTTTGTATAATATTTTTCGGATAATAATTTTTAGTATCAATATCAATAATATGAATAAAATAATAGAAATAGACGCAAAAGGAAAGAAACTGGGCAGGGTGGCTAGCGAGGTGGCTGTATTTCTGATGGGCAAGAATTTGACAAACCAACAAAGAAACGCCATTCCCGAAATTTCCGTCAAAATCACCAACGCTTCCAAGCTGCAGATTGATTCCAAAAAGAAAAAGGAAAAAGATTACGCCTCTTTTTCGGGTTATCCGGGCGGACTCAAGAAAGAAAGTATGGAAAAATTGATTGGCAGAAAGGGATTCAGGGAAGTTTTAAAATTGGCGATATACGGAATGTTGCCTTCCAATAAATTAAGAGCGAAGATGTTGAACAACTTAACGATAACAGAATAATATGGTGGCCACTAAAAACGAAGAAAATAAAATAGCAAAAGATTCAAAAATGGAAAACAAAACCTACATAGAAGCCGTTGGTAGGAGAAAAACCGCCACCGCCAGAGTCAGAATCACAGAAAGCGCAAAAAATGCTTTTATTGTCAACGACAAAAGCTTGGAAGATTATTTCAAGGTGAAAGAGCTGTCCGAAATTGCGAGCGAAGCTCTGACCAAATCCAAAACGCCGACGCATTTCAGCGTTTCCGCGAAGATAAAAGGAGGGGGGGTAAGTTCTCAAGCGGAAGCGTTAAGGTTGGGAATCGCAAGAGCGCTTATAATATACGACAAAGAACTAAGGAAGAAGATAAAAGGTCTAGGATTTCTGAAACGAGATCCAAGGGCGAAAGAGAGAAGAAAATTTGGTTTGAAAAAAGCCAGAAAAGCTCCGCAATGGTCCAAGCGATAGTATTTTTATCCATTAAAGAATTATTGCGATTTTTAGATAGAGTATTTTGCGTATTTTCAACATCTGTAATTGTTGCTTAAAGTGCGTTGGCTTACATTCCCTCTGCCATTCCCGCCCCGTCGTCTTCATGGAGGGCAGTCTCCTGCGGGAATCCAGTTTGAAATACCGAATATAATAATTTGACAAGACAGAAAATACCTGTTAATTTATTTATATAATAAAATATTAATTTTTTCTAAATAGTTTTATGAATGACGACAATAAAAATATAAATAATGAAAATGAGGAAGGCGGTGAGACTGCGGAACAAGAAGAAATAGTATCTGAAGAAGATGAAAACACTCCGCGTCTTTTATCCAAATTGCGCGAAAAAGTTAAAAAACTGGAAACGGAAAAACAAGAGAATTTAAACGGCTGGCAGAGAGAACGGGCTGATTTCGTGAATTTCAGAAAAAGAAGCGAGGAAGAAAAGAGGGAGTTGGTTAAATTTGCCAACGAAGCGCTAATAGGCGATATAATTCCAGTCTTGGAAAGCTTTGAAATGGCTTTTTCCAACAGGAAAGCTTGGGAATCATTGCCGGAAGAGTGGAGAAAAGGGGTGGAATATATATATAACCAACTTTTAAGCGCGCTCAAAAACAAAGGGCTGGAAGAATTAAATCCGCCCAAAGGGGAAAAATTTGATCCGAATTTCCATACCGCCGAATCGTTTGCCTCAACGCTTGACAAGGAAGAAGATGGTGTCATAATGCGAGTAGTAAAAAAGGGTTATCGCCTGAATGGGAGGGTGATAAATCCGTCGATAGTGGTTGTTGCCGAACACAAGGGAGAAAACAGCGAAAATGCGGGAGGTAAATAGCAATCAGCGAATTTAATAATTAAAAATTTAACGGATCGGGGTTGCGGATTTTATTTAAAAGAATAAAATCAAAGTTTAACAAATCAAATTTAATTTTTTAAAAAATATGTCAAAAATAATTGGAATTGATCTTGGAACAACAAACTCAGCGGTGGCGATAATGGAAGGAGGCGAGCCGAAAATAATAGAGAACATTGAAGGGGCTAGAACTACGCCTTCTATCGTGGCTGTCTCTAAAACAGGAGAAAGGCTTGTTGGACTTTTGGCTAAACGACAGGCTGTAACGAATCCGAAAAATACTATTTTCGGCATAAAGCGATTCATAGGACACACATTTGACGACCCGGCTGTGCAGAAAGACAGAGCCGCCGTGCCTTACGATGTTCACAAGTCTGAGAATGGCGGGGTGGAGGTAAAAATGGGGGACAAGAATAACAGACCGGAAGAAATCTCGGCGATGATTCTCCAGAAAATTAAAAGCGATGTTGAGGCGAAGCTCGGCGAGAAAATCACGGAGGCGATTATCACTGTTCCGGCGTATTTCAACGACTCTCAACGGCAAGCGACCAAAGATGCCGGAAAGATTGCCGGACTGGATGTCAAAAGAATAATAAACGAACCGACAGCCGCCGCTCTCGCTTACGGATTCAATAAAAAGAAAAATGAAAAGATTGTCGTTTTTGACTTCGGCGGGGGGACTTTTGACATCTCTGTCTTGGAGGTAGGCGATGATGTGGTGGAAGTGAAGTCAACGGACGGCGACAGTCATTTGGGCGGAAAAGACATTGACCAGAAAATAATCAATTGGCTTGCTGATGAATTCAAAAAAGAAAACGGCATAGATTTGAGAAAAGACACTTTGGCGCTTCAAAGACTGGACGAATCGGCGGAAAAAGCCAAGATAGAGCTTTCTACCGCGCTTGAATCGGAAATAAACATACCGTTCATAACTTCAGATGCCACAGGCCCTAAGCATTTGCTTGTTAAGATGAATAGGGCGAAACTTGAATCATTGACGCAGGAATTCATTGACCGAGCGATGGAGATTGCAAAGCGCGCCATGTCCGCCTCTCCTTTCAAAATCAATGAAATCCACGAGGTAATTCTTGTCGGCGGACAGACTAGAATGCCGGCGATAGTCAAAGCCGTTAAAGATTATTTCGGCAAGGAGCCTAACAAGACCATCAACCCCGATGAAGTCGTGGCACTCGGCGCGGCTATCCAAGGAGGGATTATCAAGGGGGATGTGAAAGACATTCTTTTGCTTGATGTCATTCCTCTTTCTCTCGGAATTGAGACTATGGGCGGAATCGCCACTAAGCTGATTGAAAAAAACACAACTATACCGACTTCAAGGTCTCAAATTTTCTCAACCGCCGCTGACAACCAGACTTCGGTTGAAATCAATATTGTCCAAGGCGAAAGATCAATGGCTAAAGACAACAAAAACCTCGGCAGATTTATTCTTGACGGTATTCCGCCTTCTCCTCGCGGCATGCCGCAAGTTGAAGTTGTTTTTGATGTGGATGCCAATGGAATACTCAATGTGAAAGCTAAAGAAAAAACGAGCGGCAAAGAACAGTCCATAAGAATTGAGGCGCGATCCGGATTGTCCAAAGAAGATATTGAAAAAATGACTAAAGACGCCGAAACGCACAGCGATGAAGATAAGAAGAAAAGAGAGGAAATTGATGTGAAGAATACCGCCGAGCAGATGGTCTACACGGCGGAGAAATCCCTTAAGGATAACAAAGAAAAATTGCCAGCCGATTTGGTAAAGGAAATTGAAGATAAAATCGCTGAAATCAATAAAGCTAAAAATGAAACATCAATTGATAATCTGAAAAAAGCGACTGAAGAATTGTCATCTTCAATGCAAAAAATAGGGGAAACGATGGCGAAAAATCAACAGCAAGGCCAGCAAGCTGGCGGCACTCAAGGGGAAAATAAAACGGAGGGCGAAACAAAGGACGCGGAATTCAGAGAGGGAGGCGAAGAAGAACAGCCGAAGTCGTAAAAGATTTTTGTTTATCTTGAAAATTCGTTTGGCGGCAACTGGTATGGTATTGTGTTGCGAATTTTTTGCATTATAATAAAACCACTATGAAAAAAGATTACTATGAAATTTTAGGAGTGGATAAAGGCGCGAACAGCGAAGAAATTAAAAAAGCTTTTCGCAAACTGGCGCACAAATACCATCCTGACAAAGGAGGCGGTGATTCTACTAAATTTAAAGAAGCGAGCGAAGCTTACAGTATTTTGTCTGATGAAAAGAAAAGGGCCGAATATGACACTTACGGAAAAAGTGGGAATAACAGTGGCGGGTACCAAGGCGGACAAGGCGCCGGAGGCTTCGGCGATTTTGATTTCTCCGGTTTTGCCGGACAGGCGGAGCAGGGAGGTTTTCAGGATTTTGACCTCGGAGATATTTTCGGCGATCTTTTTGGCGGAGGCAGGAAAGAAAGAGTGAAGAGAGGCAGGGATATCTCAATTGACTTAGCTATTTTATTTTCTGAATCAATCTTCGGCGCGGAGAGAAAAATCCTTATAACAAAAACTTCAGTTTGCAGCGAATGTAAAGGAAGCGGAGCGAAAGTCGGCTCGGATACAGTCACTTGCGATATTTGCAACGGCAAAGGCAGAATTCACGAAACCAAACGGTCAATCTTCGGAACATTCAGCACCCAAAAAGAGTGCGCGAATTGCCATGGCACAGGCAAAATCCCTCGCGAGAAATGCCATAAATGCCGAGGCGCCGGTGTTCTGAGAAGTGAAGATGAAATCGTTGTTAAGATTCCGTCAGGGGTTGATAACGGAGAGATGGTCCGGCTTGGCGGAGCGGGAGAAGCGGTGCGGGGTGGTACGGCGGGCGACCTCTACATAAAGCTTCATGTAGAGAAACACCCTATTTTTAGAAAAGAAGGAAGCAATCTTTTGATGGATCTCAATGTCAAGCTGACAGAAGCCATCTTGGGAAGCGAGGTTAAAATAAAAACTCTTGACGGTGACCTTATTGTGAAAATTCCGGAAGGTGTATCTCACGGCGAAGTATTGAGAATCCGTAGCAAAGGCGTACCGACAGGAAGACACAGCCGAGGCGACATTATGATAAAAATAAATATCCAAATTCCGACAAAGCTTTCAAAAACGGCAAAAAAAATAGTGGAGGAGTAGTGGAGGAGTTGAAGAAGGAGGGAGTGTAACCCGCCTTCGCTGGAAAATTTTGAAAGCCTCCGCCGACACCAAGGCTTTTGCGGGCAAGTCGGCGAGACGAAGAAAACCGTGAAAATGAGCACTTTTTAAGCAGTTTTTCACGGTTATGTTGACAAAACAGTGAAAATTACTATACTTAAAATATATGGCAAAGACACTCGCGGCATTCAACAAAATTAATACATTAAGGGAAAGATACTATAAAGCATCTACCGGCAAGGATGCTCTTATTAAGCTCATTAGCGAAGCGGAAGTTGCCGAACAGGTATACAACTCAAATGCTATTGAAAATAGCACGCTTACTCTCGAAGAGACCGAAAAAATACTTCTCCAAATTGACTTGGATAGGTTTATTAGCGAGCGGGAAATATTTGAAGCGAAGAATTTAGCGCGCGTAACATCGTATATAGATAAACGAGCAAAAGAACAAGAACTGAACCTTGATGTAATTTTATCACTTCATAAAATGCTTATTTCAAGTATTCGTGATGATATTGCCGGTAGATTTAGAAAGACCGGGGAATATGTGCGGGTTGGAAGTCATATTGCTCCAAAATCGGAAGAAGTAATACCGCGACTGGAGAAAATTCTTGCGGAGTATAACGCAAGCAGTCACGAAAACATTATAAAACGTATTGCTAAACTGCATCTTGCATTTGAGCACACACATCCTTTCTGTGACGGAAATGGCCGTATTGGGCGCGCACTGAATAATTATTTACTTATACGAGATGGATATGTGCCAATAAATATAAAATTCATTGATAGAGAAAAGTATTACGACGCATTTAAGGAATTTGATGAGAAAGACAAAACTGAAATTATGGAAGAGATTGTCGCAAAGTCGCTTACAAATAGTTATCACAAAAGATTAGCGTATTTAGAAGGCAAGAAAATCATGACACTTGTCGATTATGCGAAAGAAAATAAGTTATCACATTCTAATTTGATAAATAAGGCGACACGCCAAACCATTGAAGCCTTCCTGGAAAAAAATGTTTGGAAAATTGGCATCGACAATCACAAAGAAAAATAATTATGGCAAACAGTAATCTTACAAACGCAAAAAGAGCAAAGAATGACGAGTTTTATACTCAGTTCGGCGATATTCAAAAAGAGATTGAAGCGTATTTGGAATACAACCCCAATGTATTTCGTGGCAAGGTTGTGTATTGCAATTGCGACGATCCGTTTGAGAGTAATTTTTTTCGCTATTTTGTGCTCAATTTCAACAAACTTGGATTGAAACAGCTTATCACCACGAGCTATAAGCCCTCGCCTGTCGCCAACACGCAACTGGGATTGTTTGGCGATGATAAAACTCTCACAAAATCAAAAAGCCTGCCTGCCGGTAGGCAGGGCCGTCCTAAGGTAAACGCCAACAAATTTATTGTGAGCGATGTGCGCGACATAGACGGCGACGGCGAGTTCAACTTAAGGGATGTCGCCAAGCAGTTAAGGGCAAACAAACACAACGAATGGACGCCACTTGAAGGCGACGGCGACTTCCGTAGCGATGAATGTATAAATTTGCTAAAACAATTCGACATCGTCGTAACAAATCCGCCGTTCAGTCTATTCCGCGAATATGTTAAGCAACTTTTTGATAATAACAAGAAGTTTGTGATTATCGGTAATATGAACGCTATTACTTATAAAGAAATATTTCCCTTGATAAAGGAAAATAAAATGTGGCTTGGTAATGGCTTTCACGCTGGCAATGCTTATTTTTCCACCCCTCTAGCTAAAGAATACGGGGAGGGAGTTTATATGCCAGAAACCGGTTTAGTAAAATTTAGAAATATTTGTTGGTTTACTAACTTAGACCATGGGCGCCGTCATCAACCATTACCGCTTATGACAATGAAAGAAAATTTGAAATACAGCAAACACAAAGAAATTAAGGGCAAAAAGTCGTATGATAAATATGACAATTACGATGCCATAGAAGTTTCATTTACTGATGCAATTCCAAGTGATTATGATGGTGTAATGGGCGTGCCGATTAGTTTTTTGGATAAATACAATCCTGATCAGTTTGAGATTATTGGAATGGCAGAAGATAACGGCAAGGGTTTTTCGGGTGGAATTTGGGACGGCAAAAATCCGCATTGTGTCATAAATGGAGAGAATAAATTTAAGAGAATTTTTATTAAGCATAAGAAAGTTGGGGAATAAAAATGAATTTATGCAAAAAGAAATTAAAAAATATATTAAATATATTGAAAAAAACTTATTATATATAAGTTTAATAATTTTATTTATCCTACTTTTTTCATATGTATTTTCTAGTTGTTTTAGATTTGTTCTATATTTCTTAAATATTGAACCCAATTTTCTAGTTGTTTTTATTACTGCGATTACTTTAATATTTTCGGCTATAGAGAATAAAAAAGAAAGAAAATATAATTTTAATTTAAATTTAAAAAACTCAGTAGAAGAAAAAGCAGCTATTGTTATAGGAAAATTATTTATAATGATGAATGATTCTCAAAATTATTTACAGACAATAAAGGATATAAAAAATGCAATAGAAAAAAATAAAAAGTTTGTTGATATGAATAATGTTTTATCCTTAGATCTTCTTAAAAAAGACAGAGAACTTGTTGGATCATATATAGTAATTTATTTTTCTCAGTATATTCAAAATGATTGGAATTTAATGGTGGATAAAATTAATAAAATTGGAACAAATTGTTCAATGGCAATGACTAATTATAACGAAAATTATAATCTTATTAATACGGCTGGTTTTGAAAATGAAACATTGTCTAATATAGATAATACGATAAAAGAATCAGAAATTTTAAATGAAGAGATTTATGAATTAACAGAAAAAATGAAAAATACATTATTATCTATTATTGTAGAAAATAATAATAAAATGAAAGAAAAATATATAAATTAAAATAGTATGACAAATATCAATAATTCCGGTGAGATAATTATTTATGAAGGCGCGGATGGGGCGACTAGGATTGAGGTGCGTGTTGAGGGTGAGACCGTTTGGCTTACTATTGATCAAATATCGAAACTTTTCAATAAGAGCCGTTCTACGGTTAACGAGCATATTTTGAATATTTATGCCGAAAAAGAGCTAAATGAAGCTGAGTCTGTGAGAAAAATCGGAAATTCCGATTTTTCTACCAAACCGACCAATTTTTATAATTTGGATGTTATTATTTCCGTCGGTTATCGCGTGAAATCCATACAGGGCACAAAGTTCCGTCAATGGGCGACTGCCAGAATCAGTGAATACCTTATTCAAGGATTCACTATGAATGATGAATTTTTGAAAAACAATGGTGGCGGCTTATATTGGAAGAAACTCTTGTCTCGCATTCGTGATATTCGATCTAGCGAAAAGATGTTGTATCGGCAAGTTTTAGATCTCTATGCCACAAGCGCGGATTATAATCCAAAATCTTTACATTCAATTAAGTTTTTCAAAATTGTGCAAAACAAATTGCACTATGCTGCGCATAAAGAAACGGCAGCAGAAGTTATTTACAATCGCGCTAATAGCGATAAAGAATTTATGGGTTTGACGGTTTTTGAGGGAGATTTACCTGTGTTAGAAGAAGTGAGAATTGCTAAAAATTATTTGTCCGCGCGAGAGCTAGAAAAATTAAACAGGCTTGTCTCGGCATATTTTGAGTTGGCAGAATTGCGCGCTATGGATCAGCAAATAATGCATATGGCAGATCATATTGCATCTTTAGATAAATTACTTTTTGATTACGGCGAAGGAGTTTTAACTGACGCTGGAAAAGTAACACATAAAAAAGCCATAGAAAAAGCAGAAAATGAGTATAAAAAATTTCAAGCTAAAACACTCTCTCCTGTTGAAAAATCATATTTGGAAAATATTAAGTTATTAGAGAAAAAAGTAGAGAAAAAAATAAAAGATAAAAATTAATTAAAAATAAAATTATGAAAACAATTTTAAAAACCGGCATCACTGTCAAAGATATTTGTGAAGGGTTCGTCTATAACGAACTGGAGGGCAAGGGGCTATTTGGTTTGTCTGGCAAGCTCACCATTCAGCCGGAGTATCAGCGCAACTATATCTATGCCTCCGACGGCGGGAAAAGAGAGATGGCTGTTATTGAATCAATACTCAAAGGTTACCCAATAGGCTTGATCTATTTTAATAAGGTTTCTGAAAACAATCTGGAGGTCTTGGACGGGCAACAACGGATCACCAGTGTTGGACGTTTTGTGACTGACAAATTTGCTATCAAAGACGAAAACGGCATGGAGCAATATTTTGGCGGTATAGCAAAAGACAAGCAAGTCAAGATTTTGGAAACGAAACTGCTCATTTATGAATGCGAAGGCACAGAAAGCCAGATAAAAGAGTGGTTTAGGACTATCAATATAGCTGGAGTTCCGCTCGTCCCACAGGAATTGTTAAATGCGATCTATTCCGGACCATTTGTTACTCTAGGTAAAGAGGAGTTCAGCAACAGCCAAAATGCCAATATTCAAAAATGGAGCGCGTACATAAAGGGCAGCGCAAACCGACAGGCATTTTTTGAGAGAGCTTTAGACTGGGCGAGTAAGGGAGATATTGATGATTACATGAGTCTTCATCGCAACGACAAAAATATCAATGAGTTAAAAAATTATTTCAACAGTGTGATTGATTGGATCTCTAGTGTATTTACCGGTGTAGAAAGCGAGATGTGCGGACTTGAGTGGGGACGACTGTATGCGGAGTATCACAAGAAAGCTTATGATCCTGCTAAAGTGTCAGATGAGGTTAGTAAACTGTATGGCGATCCATATATCAAAAACCGCAAAGGTATCTTTGAATTTATTCTAGGTGGTTCTGTTGATACAAGATTACTTGAGGTTAGATTTTTTGATGAAGCAACTAAAAAAGCGGTTTATACAACACAAACCGCTAAAGCAGAGAAAAAAGGTGAATCAAACTGTCCGCATTGTGCCATTGGACATGATGCCAACAAAGAAAAAATTTGGAGTCTAGGCGAAATGGATGCCGACCATGTAACGGCTTGGAGCAAGGGCGGCACAACCTCGGCTAAAAATTGTGAGATGTTGTGCAAGACGCACAACCGAGCAAAAGGAAATCGGTAATAGAAAAAATAATCGTGGAAAATCTATGAAATTGAATAAAAAACAGAGGGATATGCTGTGGGGAGATAGCGGACCATATTCTCAAGCGAATTTAATACGTCAGGTCCGCATTCTTGACGACAGGATAAGCCGGATATTCTTGGTGGTGGAAGTTGATATAAATCCCACGACTTTTGAAATGGTGCAAAAATTCAGGGATAATGACAAGTTTAAAAATAACATTATTATCCAACAGTTATTGGATACCGCTGAATATCGCGGTCCTTCGTTCGGCTATGTTTCCGTGGCTTTTGAAAGGGAATATAAAGACGAGATGGTGATGTGGAGCGCCGAAGCCGCGTTAAAATATTCGCAGGAGAATATAATTAAAATGCATAAGTTTGTTATGAATAAAATTCTTCAATAGATAAGTTCAAGAAAAAATGAAAACAATTTTAGTGGATGCGATAAATACTTTCGTGATTAAAGGCGAGGGGATATTTGAAGATATGCGTGATTTGCTTGAGAAGTATCCCAACAAGAAAATAATTCTTACCAATGCCGACGATGAACAAATGCAGAAGAATGGTTTGGATAAAATGCCCTATGAAATTTTTACTCTTAAGCATAATCCGGAAAAAACTGATAAAGAGTATTATGAAAAAATGCTGGAGCATTTTGGTTTAAACAAAGATGATGTTTTGTATTTTGAACATAACGAAGATGCCGTAAAAAGCGCCCAGTTTGTCGGCATAAAGACATATCATTACGACAAAGACAAAAAAGATTTAAATGAGTTGAAGAAATTTCTGGCTGATAATCTTTAAAATTTTGGAAAAGTTGATAAGTGGCCAGAAGAGATTAGTTGTGTATTTAAACATATCTCTAATTCGCGCGAATGGGCGAATAGTTGTATTTTAACCGCACGCCTATTTTGGCGAGATAATTGAAAAATAAATGGTGAACTTTGCTTTGACTAAATATTGCCGATGTACTAGTCTTTGTAAAGAATTTGTAATAATTTTTTCATTATAATTGTCAACAATTTTAAGAAGGAGGTGAAAAATGCCTAAAAAACTAACTAGGTTGACTAGAAGCAATTGGTGGTCTGAGCTTGGTAATTCAGGATTGTCCGATGATCTTATCACATTACTTCGTTCAATCGTTTCTGATTATTTAAACGGGGCGATGGGCGTGAGGGCTCCAGATGCAAATTTTATAACAAACGAATTGCTGAAGAATCACCTAATGGAAGGTTTTATGGTAGATAATTGTTTTTTTGATGTTGTTGTGTTTGCACCCAAATCTAATAAGGGTAAAAGTAAAGTTAAGGGTGGAATGCGCCGCCATCGGAGCTTCTATAAGATCGTAGAAAGACACCCAGGGTACAATACGCTGACATTAAAGGATCTCTGATCATGAAAGGATAAATGCCGCACCAATTGAATTGAATATTGGTGCGGCATTTCTTATTCAGTCACTTTGAATTACGAAACCTTCGTTTTCCGTCATTGCGAGCCGGTACTCCGGCGTGGCAATCCAGAGTTTACCGCGCGCAATAATGGATTGCTTCGCTCCGCTCGCCCCTCCCCAGTTTTAAGTTTTGGAAATATCCAGAATCTAAAACTGGGGAGGGGCTCGCAAAGACAATGCGGCAATATGATAGTTTCGTAATTCAAAGTCAGTCATTAAAATTTGATAACTGATTGCATCATGTTTAATATTAAAAACAAAAGCCACCCTTTAAAGATGGCTTTATAGGCACGGTAATTTTCTTCTTTCAAGAAGATTAGGGAGAATAATAGGAAATATTATTTTCAATATTTCCTATTTTCTGATCAATAAACTCACGAGTGGCTTCATCCATTGAAAATAATGAGATGTGTTTGTATATAACCAAAGATTTCTCATAATTTCCAGTCTCATAATAGATATTGCCCAACAAGACGAGGAATCTAATGTAATTTACGGAATTCATATCTCGTATAGCCGACTGCAAACCTGAGAAAGCCATTTTTTCAGCAGTGAAAAATAATTTAATTTCGTAAAAACAGTAAGTTAAATTTAAATGCGCCTCATCAGAATGCCACGAATGCAACGATTTGATATAACAAATTATGGCATTTTCATAATCATGCTTGTTCTGCAAGATTTGTCCCATTTTAAATTCTTTTTCCGCTGTTAAAAATATACCCAAAGCCTCTTCGGTTGCGGATTTTATCGGATTGAATTTCGGAACTATGGCAAAAAGATTATGAGGAATAATAAGAAAAATCAAAACTATAAAAATAAGCCCACAAACAAAACTTTTTAAGTTTTTCACGGTCTCTATCCTTTATTAAAATGTCAAAAGATCTAAAATTTATTATTTGATGATAGGATATTTAATGCAAAATATCAATAGAGCGACCCAGATTCAAGTTCGCAGAGCAGGAATTTCTCCCTCGCCTCTAAATTTTTTCAGTCAAAAAATTTAGGACTGGGCACAGGCTCGTAAAATTTTCTGCTGAAAATTTTATACTCCGCCCTTCGAATCCTGCCCGTCCCGATGTTCATCGGGACTCTGGGCGGACAATTCCGCTTCGCTGCATTGTCCGCCCAGCAGTAATTTCTCGCCTACAGCGCGTGATTTTCTTGTTTCGCCGACTCAACATAGAAAATCCTTCGAATCCTGACGAGAGCCAAGCAGTTGGCTCTCTCTGAGCGGACAATTCCGCTTCGCTGCATTGTCCGCCCAGCAGGATTCGAACCTGCGACCAATCGCTTAAGAGGCGACTGCTCTACCAACTGAGCTATAGGCGGATTTTTATAAAAATAGGACTTGCGCATTTGGATGCAGTTCGAGGCGCGAGCTCGGCTTGCGACCAAGCTGTATTATTATACTGCGCGGGAGCAAACGAGCGAAGCAACGAAGAAATGCGCCGAACGCACAAGTCCTACAAAAATCTAGCAAATTTAGGACATAGTGGCAAATTTAAAACCCCACCTTTAAAACCCCACCGCTTTGAGTTTGCGATGGGGCTTTGTTCTTAAAATACGATTTAAAAATTTAAGATCTCCTTAATTTTTTGCACGAATTTGAATTTGTCTGTCTTGTAATCGCATCCAGCAGACATTAATATGTCATTGAAATCTTCCACATTAGAGATAGCGATCATTGGGCGATCAGTGAAAGAATTTCTCATTTTTCGCGCTAGTTCCATTGTATTCGGTTCGTTACCGGGAACACAAGCGTCAACCGCAACCGCGCTTAAATCAGGATTATCATTAAAAGCCCTTTCCGCTTCTTCTAGAGAAAAAGCCTGAATTATATTAATGGGGTATTTATTTAACAACTCCTTCCATTCTTCTTGTCTATCTGCGCTATCTTCTATTATTAAGATCTTTTTCCTCATAAAATCTCTCCTTCCGAATGAAAATTAAAGATTAAACTTTTTTTTGAATTACCACATCTCCAGATTTTAATTTTTTGAATTGCAAGTTAAGTTTAATTTTTCCGTCTTGAGAAAGGGTGTTTCTGTTGTGTTGATGTTTATCGAAATCCGGCTCATAAAATCCTTCAGATCCTCCTGTTTGGTCCAATAACCTTCCTACTTTTAATATTTTTTCGCAAATTAACATTTTAAGACCTCCCTTAGTAAATTTATATGGAAATGTAAAAAACAAATTTTCTATTTAATTTATAGCATAAAATAATTTCTTTGCATATCCAAAAAATAAAAAGCAGAAAATTAGATGGTGCCTGAGGTGGGAATCGGTCACAACTCTTTTACTGGAGCAAAAGGTCGCGACCCCGCCTCGCGCCGTCGCGCTCCGGCCTTCGATTCCCACTGACCAAATAAAAAACCTCATCAGAAATGAGATCTTTTATTTGGTGCCTGAGGTGGGAATCGAACCCACACGAGCTTTCGCCCATAACATTTTAAGTGTTACGTGTATACCAGTTTCACCACTCAGGCTTTGTTTTTTAACATATTTCTTCCCCTATGTGTCGGTTTTAAACTATGGCAATTCGGACATAATATTCTTAAATTTTCCAATCTATTATCATGCCTATCGCCGTTTATGTGATCAAGTTCTAATGGAAGATACCCTTCTTTGTTTCTTGTGGACCAACCGCATTCTTCACAAAATTGTTTTTTTAAATTTTCACTAAATAATCTTTTTTTGAGCTTAAAACTTTGATAAGAAGAATCTTTCTTAAGAATAAACTCTAGAGGAGTAATTGGTTTGCCTATGCCCCTCAAGCCCTTGTTCCAAGCTTTTCCTTTGAAATGAGAAATATTAAATTTATATTCTTTAATATATTTTTTAATTTGCTCATAATTTCCACCCGCCGCTACTAATCCTATCTTTTTTAAGACTTGTCTATAACTGGTTGAATCTTTAACAGCGACTTTTAATTGAGATATTTCCCACGATCTTTTCCTTCTGTTAATTTTCATCAATAAATGATATCAAATGGTAAACGGAAATCAACTCATTATAGTAAAAGCGTATTCCATTTAGATTAGAGGCCGCGGTCGGAATTGAACCGGCGCATAGGAGTTTTGCAGACTCCTGCCTTACCACTTGGCTACGCGGCCTTGAATTTTCAAAAAGCTGTATTCTTCTGGAATCTGGATTCTCGCCGGAGTTTACCCTCGTGAAGACGGGGGCGGAAATGACAGAAAATTTCAGATCAATTTAATTATTTTCTAGAATTGCGTCAATTTTCTGTCGGTGTTTCTCGCCGGCGTCTATTTCAAAATCAAAAAATGGAATTCTTCCGGCTCTGATGTTTTTCTTGGCGAAATCCCTGAATTCAGCCCTCTTGCGCTTGGCGAAATCCAAAGCGGCTTTTTCCTTATCACTCGGATAGACCGTAAAAAATATAGTAGCATATTTTCCGTCTTTTGAAATCCGCACATCTGTCACAGTCACCATTGATACTCTGTTTGATTCAATGTTCAGAAATTTAGCCGCAACTTCTCTGATCATATCTTTAAGTTTTACGTCTCTATTTTTCATCTCACTTTTCCACAATTTTATAAGACTCAATCTTGTCTCCCGGCGCTATCTCAATCGTCGCTTGGATCTGGCAACCAAATTCCATTCCTTCTTTAATTTCCGACACTTTCTTTTTTTGATGCTGTAATTCTTTTATTTTGCCTCTTCCAACTTCTTGCTCTCTTCTCAGGATTTTAGCATCCTCGCCCAAGGAAATTAGTCCGGACTCAACTTTTCCTCCGACCACATATTTGTCTTTCGCTTTACTGAAGACGCGAATTATTTTCGCCACTCCAGATGTCTCTTCGGTCTCAAACTTCGGCGTGCTTTCGCGGGCTTTCGTTTCAATCCATTCCGACAATTTGTAGATGACATCAAAGACTTTTATCTCCACGCCAAGCCTCTCGGCATAGCTTCGGGCTTTGGAATCAATAGCGGTATCAAATCCTAAAATTACTGTGCCTTCTTTGGCGTTCGCGGTTTTAACATCGTTCTCGGAAATGCCACCGATGCCGGAATGCACGATTTTTATTTTCACTCTGTCATTTTTTATTTTTCCTATCTCATGTTCTATAGCTTCAATTGATCCCATCGTCTCGGCTTTTAAAATAATATAGATAGAGAAAATATTTTCGTTTTCTTTATCATTCGGGACTTTTTTCTTTGCGGGAATATTTTCTCTAAAAGTGGCGAGATGGCTTTCGGCCTCTTTTTTTGTTTCAAATGATTTGAACATTAAACCAACAGCAGGCAAGTCGCTAAAACCGACCACTTTAATCGGGCTTGAAAAACTAGCTTCCTTTATCTTCTTTCCGGTGAAATCTTCAATCAGTCTGGTGGAAGCGATGCTTCCGCCGCTAGCGACAAACATTCCCGTCTTTAGTGTCCCGTCTTTTATTATGAGGGTGCCGGAAATCCCTTGGTGGCTGTCCAGATTAGCTTCAATGACTACTCCCTCCGCGTTTTTATTCGTGTCGCCTTTCAGTTCTCCTATTTCGGCGACCAGAAGCATCATATCCAAAAGTTCCGATACTCCTTCGCCTGTTTTGGCGGAAATCGGAACCCATGGCACCGCGCCTCCGTATCCTTCAATATAAATTTCATTTTCCGCCAAATTTTGTTTCGTCTTTTCAACATCGGCTCCGGGCTTGTCTATTTTGTTTATCGCCACTATGTAGGGAATACCGCTGTCCTTTATGCACTTGAGAGCTTCAATGGTTTGCTTTTTAACGCCGTCTTCGGCGGACACGACAAGGACGGCTATATCAGCGACATCAACTCCGCGCTCTCTAATCGCGCAAAAAGCTTCATGTCCGGGCGTATCCAAAAAGGTTATTTTGTTCTCTTTGCCGGCTTTGCTTTTGTGAACAACTTCGTAGGCGGAGATTCTTTGAGTTATCCCGCCAGCCTCCTTTTCGGCGACCGTCGTCTTTCTAATGTAGTCAAGCAGGGTAGATTTTCCATGGTCAATATGCCCCATTATGCAAATAACGGGAGGACGCTCTATGATATTCGGTTGTTTATTGTCCGTTTTCATTTTTTAGCTTGTTAGGCAATAGGAAGATGTCGGAAGATTTTAGGTTTTTCAGAGAATTTTCCTACAACCTACCACCTTGCCTGCTATTCGCGCTTTTTACGCCTGCGCCGAGTCTTTAGCTTTGTTTAGAGATTCCTTTTCCTCTTTCGTCATCTCGTATTCCGACGACAATTTTTTTATCGGCTTGGCGAAGACGCTGACACGATCCCTTGAATACAGACTTGAGATTACAACACCGTCGCCTTCTTCGTTTACAAAAGCCGTGGAGAAACTTTGATCGCCTCCCGAACCGTCTCCTTTAAAAGGGTTGAAGCGGATCGTTTCCACCCCTGTGACGCTTTTCCTGATTCTCCTTTCCACGCTTTCAAGATATT
The DNA here is from genome assembly GCA_000996205.1 of Parcubacteria group bacterium GW2011_GWA1_40_21. GTDB lineage: Bacteria > Patescibacteriota > Minisyncoccia > Phycocordibacterales > GWA1-40-21 > GWA1-40-21. The sequence goes on from LBYO01000005.1 coordinate 55,192, forward strand.
TTTCCGAAGCGTCTCTGTATTTCGTAATCGCTGACAATTCTTTCCTTATCTCGGAAATAGTACTGTCCAGCGATTGATTTTTCCCGCCAAGAAGTCGGCGCAATTTAATTTCAAACCTGATAAGCCACAGAATGGCTAACACAAGCAATGCAGATAAGGCGTATAAAATATATATTTCAGGGATCATCATATAACAAAGAATTCTACATTGTTTTTAGATATTACGCAATCGCAATTAAGTTCATCAAGTCCTTAAAGTCATAAAGTCTATAAAGTTAGAGAAGAGAAAAGAAGTTGTCTTTTTTTCGACGAAGAAAAAGAAAAGGGGGGACGATAAATCCTGTTGCTTTTCGGTTTTATTTGTTATACTTTATTTGAATTTAATTCATTTCATTCCGGCGATGTCAAAATAAAAATACGGATGGTATATGTCGGAGTTTAATTTTGACAGAACTATGGATGAAAACACAGTTTATAAATTTAATAAATATTTTTTATGAGATACGCATGGGTAAGTTTTGCAATTGTCGTCTTATGGATATCGTCCACTATAATTATAGTGTCGGACAAATTAGTTAATCCAAATAATTTTTATATATTTATCGTGCTGACTACCGTGGTTGTTTCCTATATAGGTTTTAAGTCAGCCTCTTAATTAGGTTAAATCATGCCTTTTTTAAAATGACTCTATTTTTAGAAAGACTGTTTTATATTTTGAAGATAGCCATTAGGGCTTTGTCTAAGCCTGATTTAACTAAACCCCAACGTTTGAAATTGTTTTTTGAAGAGTCGGGAGGAGCTTTTATAAAACTTGGTCAAATATTGGCGCTGCGTCGAGACTTTCTGCCTGCGGAATATACCCTTGAGCTTCTTAAGCTGTTGAATGATATGCCTGCCGTGCCTTTTTCCGAAGTGAATAAAATTTTTACTGAAGACATCGGCGAGCCCGTAGAAAAGTTTTTCGCGTCATTTGACAGTGAGCCTATAGGCTCGGCTTCAGTGGCACAGGTCTATAAAGCCGTTCTTAAAAATGGCGAGGAAGTAGCGGTGAAGATCCTGCGTCCCGGCACTGAAAAAGTTTTCAAGGTTGATTTTTTAATCATATCTTTTTTCGCTTCGGCAATTGACTTGCTGAATTTGACTTCTTTTCTGAGCGTTAGAGAAGTTGCAACTGATTTTATAAGATGGACAAAAAGAGAACTTGACTTCAGACATGAATCTAACAATGCCGTTGCCTTTTTAAAATATAGCAAAGGCGCGCCGGGAACGATAATACCTAAACAACACCAAGAATACACCTCGTCTAGAGTTTTGATTCAAGAGCTTATTTTAGGCGGGGTTTCAGTTTTGGATATAATTTTAGGCAAGTACAGCCGAGAACAGCTTATTGAAAAGAGAATTAATCCCGATAAGATGGCGCTGTATCTGATAAAAGATGCTATGAGACAATATTTCATTGACGGATTTTTCCATGCCGACGCGCATCCGGCTAATTTGGCTTTTCTTCCGGGCGATGAAAATTCTCCTGAAGGAAAGATTGCTTATTTTGATTTCGGCATAGTGGGGGAAGCAGAAAAAGAAAGCAGAATGACGCTCTTGAAATTTGTTTATGCTGTCTCGGCTAAAGACATTGAACTAATAGCGAAATATTTGCTTGAATACGGTCGAAAAAATTTCAAAAAAGAGCTTCTTTATTCTTTTGAAGTTGAACCGGTAAAACAAAAAATCGTTAATGATATTATTGGAATAATAGAGAAAGACATAGTTTCTCATTTTAAAACAGAGGTCCAAGAAATCATGGGGTCGTGGTTTGTCGACGAAAAAGACATCCAAGCAGATCTGAAAAAAAGATCTTCCGCTTTAGTTTTCATGAATTTAGTCAGAAAAGCTGAAAAATACGGAGTTCATTTTCCGTTGGATATAATTCTGTTTTTTAGGGGACTAGTCATTATTGACATGGTGGCTTTGCAAATATCTCCCCAGTTTGACATAATCAAAGCAATGGAATCTTTCTTTGAAAAGCATTCTATTGAAGAAATTGAAATAAAGGTAAGAAGTCAGGCCAATTGGAAAGAAATAGACAAAAAAATAATATCTCTCAACGATGACTGGGAATCGTCTGGAGAACGACTGATAATGCAGAAAGAAAAGGTTGCAATAATGAGAGAGAGAATACTAGAAATAGTTTTTTATTACGCAGAGAGGCATCCTGAAATAAAGAATTTAATTAAACAATTATAATTTAACATATAAAAATATGAAATATCCTTGGGTGGGAATAACTTTGGGAACGATGTGGTTTGGTTCTGCTTATATAATAATAAGCAATTCAAAGATTGATTCATCGACGGCTCTTTTTACGGCTATAATAGGCACAATTGTCGTAGCTTTTATCGGATTCCGCGCACCGAAGATAAAGTAATCAAAAAAATTAAGTTAAAAAATGGGTCAAGTGTTTTCCCTTCTTTGATTTTTGACACAGAATGTCTAAAATAAATTGTCTTTTTGAGGACTTAACCGTTAGAATAATAAGATGAGGAAAATTTACCCTAACACCTTGTCTGGGACGCCCCGTGTCCTTGGCTCAAAGTCGCTTCTTTCTCCCTTGCCCTTACGCAGAAAGCTTTTATCTAGAGGACAGGGTGTGAGGGTTTACTTAGACAATGCTTCAACGACGCCGATAAACAGGGAAGTCAAAAGGGTGATGGATAAATATATGACGGATGAATTTGGCAATCCTAATTCAATTCATAAGATGGGTGTGGCGGCGAAAAATGCGGTTGATAACGCGCGCAAGAGCGTCGCCCTGTCTTTCAATTCTCATCCGGATGAAGTGATTTTTAATTCCGGCGGGACGGAAGGAAACAATGCGGCGATTTTCGGCGTGTTCAATCATCTGAGAAAAAACGGCGTGAAGTATTCCGATATGCGCGCTATTACCACCAACATTGAGCATAGCTCCGTCTTGGAATGTTTTAAGGAGCTTGAGAATAGAGGGGTGGCGGTTGATTACGCGCTGGTGGGTGAAAATGGAATTGTTGACCCGATTACGATAAAAAAATTGCTCAAACCTGAAACCGTCTTAGTTTCAATAATGTATGCCAACAACGAAATCGGAACAATTCAACCGATAAAAGAAATCGCCAAAGCCATCCGAACTTTCAAAAAAAACCTATCACCCCGCCTCATCGGCGGGCAAGCTACAACCTTTCCCTTCTTTCACACCGATGCTTGCCAAGCTCCGCTTTTTCTAAATCTCAATGTTCAAGAGTTGGGAGTTGATTTTATGACGATTGATGGACAGAAAATTTACGGACCAAAAGGCGCCGGCGCGCTATTCATAAAAAGAGGAGTGGAGATAGAGCCGATAATTTTCGGTGGCGGACAAGAAAAAGGATTAAGGTCGGGAACGGAAAATGTTCCGCTTATAGCGGGATTAGCCAAAGCGATTGAAATCGCGAACAAGAACAGAATCAAGAACAGCGAACAAATTTCTAAAATTAGAGATTACGGCATAAAAAAGATAGAAGAAAAAATTCCGCGGGCGGTATTGAACGGCGATAGGATTAAAAGATTGCCGAATAATATAAATACCTCTATTCCCGGAATTGATCCTGAATTCATGGTGCTTCAACTGGATGAAAAGGGAATCGTCTGTTCAACAAAAAGCGCCTGTCTAAAAGATGAATCCGCCTCTTATGTGATATCGGCGCTTGGAAAAGATGGAAAATATTCGCAATCATCGCTTAGATTTTCTCTTGGATTGGACACGGCGAAAAAAGATATGGACTATCTTGTGAAAATTCTAATTAAGTCCGTCAAGTTATAAAGTTTGCAAAGTTCATAAAATGAAGATGAGAAATAATTAAGAATAAGTTCGTTTTCAACTTTACAGACTTTATAACTTTCAACTTTATGACTGGCGCGCTACGCGCCTCGCTTGCCTTGTCTGTCGATTTGATTTATTATTTAGCAAATATGGAAAATCTCACCAAGCATCAGCTTATTCTCGTCGCTCTTCTCATAAGTTTCGTCACATCAATCGCGACAGGTATCGTGACAGTGTCGCTTATGGATCAAGCGCCGAAAGCCGTTATCCAGACTATAAATAGGGTTGTGGAGAGGACGGTTGAACGAGTCGTGACCGAACCACCAAAGAAAGGAAGCGCTGTGGTTAAAGAAACTATCGTTGTTAAAGAAGAAGATAAGATAATAGAAGCGATTGAAAAGAACGCGAAAAGCATGGTTAGAATTTACAAAACAGATTCGTCTTCAAGCGCGGAAAATCCTCTTAAATCATTTGTCGGTTTGGGTATAATAATTTCAAAAGAAGGCGGCATAGCGACTGACGGCGCGATAATCGCGCCGTCAAGCTCGTATTCCGTGGTGCTAAATGACGCTAAAGAGTATGATGTCAAGACGCTACCATTAGAAGTAAAGAGCGCTATTGAGTTTTTAAAAATAGTTCCAAAAGTTGGAGAAGATTTGTCTTTAACTCCTGTGGTTTTGGCTAATTCCGACACTCTCAAGCTTGGGCAGACAGTCATATCTTTGGGAGGCAAATTGAGGAATAGCGTTTCTATCGGAGTCATTACGAGCTTCATAGAATCAAGCGATTCAAATTTTGAAAATACAACAACGGCTGAAAGCATCGGATTATCATCACAGAATGAATCAACAACAACAACGATGCTGGCTACCGCAGATACCGGGAACCTCGCCGCAATCGTCAATGAATCTGTTAAAGAAAATTCTCCTTTGGCCAAAGATTCCAAAGGCTTGCAGGCTAGCGCGGAAAAATCAATGATTCTGATTGAAACTAATATTATTCCGAACGACAACACAACCGGCAATCCTTTCATAAATCTTTCAAGCGAAGTGGTGGGAATAAGAGTGAAATCGCCAAACGGCGCTCGGACAATATCATTCGTGCCGATAAACGAAGTGAAGAAAAATTTCTCCGAATTGGAGGCATTGAGTAATTCATCAAAACAAAATGCCAATTAAATTTTACACTTTGAATTATGAAAAATTATTCTGATTTCCTAAAAACCTACAACCTAACACCTACCACCCACAACCTGTTCGGCAGTTTGACAAGCCTTAAAAAGTCGGTATAATGCGAATATATTGAATAATATTTAGAAAAATTTATGCCTCCATTTACTCAATTCACAACAAAAGCAAAAGAAGCCGTGAGAAAAGCTCACGAGCTTGCCATTGAGCGGGGACAAAATCATGTGAACCCGCTTCATCTTCTCTCGGCGCTAATCTTACAGGAAGAAAGTATGGTGTCTTCAATATTAGACAAGCTGGAAGTGGACATCATTCTTCTCACGGACTCTCTGCTTGAAGCGATTGAGACAAATGAAACATCAAATACGATTTCTCCTTCTTATCAGCTTTACCTTACTCCTGAATTGGCCCAGACTATTGAAGGTGCCGGCAAAGTTGCCGCATCTCTTAAAGATGATTTTATTTCAACCGAGCATCTTTTCATCGCTCTTTTTGACGCGGCTCAAACGGCCCGTGAAATACTTAGCCGATTTAAAATTGACAAGGCTGGCGTAATGAGAGTTCTTGAAGAGCTCAAGACTAGCAAGGTGACGGATGTTCATCTTCCCAAGAAAAACAAATCCATATCAAGATACACCAGAAGCCTGACGAAGCTAGCCCAAGAAAACAAGCTTGACCCAGTCATCGGGCGCGATGATGAGATTTCAAGAATAATCCAAATTCTTTCCAGAAGAACAAAAAACAATCCTATCTTAATTGGAGAGGCCGGAGTGGGCAAGACCGCGATCGTGGAAGGATTGGCGATAAGAATGGCTTTGGGCGATGTGCCGGAATCTCTCAAGGAGAAAGAGCTCGTGTCGCTTGATCTCGGTGCGCTTGTGGCTGGCACGAAATACCGAGGCGAATTTGAAGAGAGATTAAAAAACATAATCAAAGAAATTGAGCGGGCGGAGGGAAAGATTATCGTGTTCATAGACGAAATACACACAATCGTCGGCGCCGGTTCTGCCGAAGGTTCGCTTGACGCTTCCAATATGCTGAAGCCCGCTCTTTCTCGCGGAGAATTCCGATCTATCGGAGCAACGACGCTTAAAGAATATCAAAAACATATTGAAAAAGACCCGGCGCTCACGAGAAGATTCCAGCCTGTGTATGTGAACGAGCCTTTGCTTGAAGACGCGGTGGCTATCTTGCGCGGACTAAAAGAGAAATACGAGCTGTATCACGGGGTGAGGATTACCGATGACGCTATTTTGGCCGCCGTCAACCTAAGCAGCAGATACATCACCGACAGATTCTTGCCGGACAAAGCTATAGACCTCATAGACGAATCGGCCTCGGCTCTTAAGATTTCACTGGAAAATATGCCGCCGATTCTTGAAGAGACTCGAAGAAAAGTTATGCGGCTTGAAATTGAAAGAGAAGCGCTTCGAAAGGAAATTGAAATTGGAAGCAAAAAATCGATTAAAGCCAGAATCAAAAAAATTGAGAAAGACATAGCCGATTTGAAAGAGAAAACTTCGGAAATAGAGCTTAAGTGGAAAAATGAAAAAAATATTCTTTCCGACATAAAATCAATCAAGAAACAGCTTGAATCCCTGAGAATGGATGCGGAAGGGGCGGAGGCGCGGGCGGATCTTTCTAAAGCGGCCGAGATAAGATACGGCAAAATACCCCAGCTAGAGAAAGATTTGGAAATGAAACTAAAGAGGCTGAAAACTCTGCAAAGCACGAGAAGAATTCTTAAAGAGGAAATAACTGAAGCCGATATCGCGTCAGTCGTTTCTCGCTGGACAGGGATACCGACTGCCAGAATGTTGGAAGAAGAAGCTGAAAAGCTGAACAGAATGGAAGAAACGCTCAAAAAAAGAATAATCGGTCAAGATGAAGCGGTCAAAAAAATCGCCGATACGATAAAAAGATCTCGGGCGGGAATCGCTGATCCGAACAGGCCTATCGGCTCATTTATATTTTTGGGTCCGACTGGAGTGGGGAAGACCGAACTCACAAAAGCTCTGGCTGGATTCGTATTTGACGACGAAAAATCGCTTATTCGCGTGGATATGTCGGAATTTATGGAAAAGCATTCGGTGTCCAAGCTTATCGGCGCTCCGCCCGGATATGTCGGACACGAAGAGGGCGGAACTTTCACCGAGATGATTCGGCACAGGCCATATTCCATTATTCTTTTTGACGAGATTGAAAAAGCTCATCCGGAGGTGTTTAATATATTGTTGCAGATTTTGGACAACGGAAGATTGACTGATGCCAAAGGAAGATTGGTGAATTTTAAAAACGCTGTGATTATTATGACTTCCAATATTGGAGCTCAATACATAGACAAAATGGAACAAATTGGATTCAAGGATGTTTCTGTTACCGGCGACGATAATTATCTGAATGTAAAAAACAAAGTCCTCGCGAGCCTCAAGGATTATTTCAGGCCGGAATTTCTAAACCGGCTTGACGATATAATTGTCTTTGATATTTTGAGTCAGGACGCGATAAAAGAGATTGTAAAAATCCAAGTTGATATTGTTAAAGAAAGGCTATCGGCAAAAGAAATCAAAATGGAAGTTTCGCCGGAAGCGCTTTCCTATTTGGCGAAAGAAGGGTATAATCCGCACTACGGCGCGAGACCGCTTAAGCGTCTGATTCAAAATAAGATATTAACCCAAATTGCGTCTTCTATGATATCTAAAAACCTCTCCAAGGGTGATGCGGTATTCGTAAATTTGAAAGGAGAAGAATTTGATTTTGAAATCAAGAAAGGCAAAAAGGGAAGATTGCTTTCGGATTTGAGCAGGGTGAGTAGAAAGGAAAGCGTCGTTTAGTTTATAAAAACTTGGTAATCGGAGTACCAAGTGTAATGCGTAGGTGGCAGAGCGGTCAATTGCATCAGACTGTAAATCTGACGCCCTATGGGCTACGGGGGTTCAAATCCCTCCCTACGCACAGCGAGTCTTCGAGTTGGGCAGGAAGAAGCGCGGGGCGCTTCTGTGAGGGATTTGAAGCCCGATTGAGCCGAGCTTGGAGTGTCTTCACGAACAAGCGAGCCAATCGGGGTACTGAACGAGTAGCGTTCAAATCCCTCCCTACGCACTAAGAAAAAATGCCAGATTCTTTATCTGGTATTTTTTGTTAGTCGCGGAGGGATTTGAAGGTCGGAGCGCGACGGCGCGAGACGGGGTCGCGGGATTTTTCAGCAGAAAAATACCCGTGACCAAATCCCTCCCTACGCACCACTTCGCTTTGTTTTCACAAAGCTACTCGGTGCAAGCACAAAATTGAGTCCCCGAAATTTCGGGCGTAAAAAAACATTCCTGATGGAATGTTAAGTTTAATATGGCAGGCAAATGGTAGAGAGTTGATTAGGAGAAAAACCCTCGTTTCTTGAATCCGTTTTGGCGTATCGGTAAACCATCTGCCTGCCATATTATATAACTATATCGAACATTATTCTGTTTTTATTATATTGGTATGCGGCAATAAGTCAAAAACAATAGGCTTTAAACGACATGCTAGTTGAATTGATTGAGTAGTGTTTTCTTTTTATCTTTTTTTGCTATTATGCTTTTGTATGAATATGAAACATAAAGCAAAAATTTTTCATTTTGTCGGATATGAATTTGATGTAAATGCCAGAAAAATATTTTTCAAATATCGCATAGAATTTTATAATCAACATTCTTTAAATTTTACCGAAACGATTATTTTTCCGAATCACCCAAAAAAATTAAAAGAAGAATCAATCCAAAAAATTCTTGAATCTTTGCTTATTGTTTTGGGTATTAGTTATTACAAATTATATTGCCCTCCGCGAGTGACAATGCCTTTCAGGCTTTCACGAGAACAAGCGGATTTCTGGAATACCGTTTATAGAAAAGGACTTGGAGAATTTTTATACAGGAACAAACTTGACCCAAAGCGATTGGCAAAATTTTCATACTCCAACATTAAAATTTATCCGGATAGAATTAAAACTCAAGACCGCGCCCTTTTGGGAATTGGCGGGGGCAAAGATTCAATTGTGGCCGCAGAATTATTGAAAGATTTTGACATAGTTTCTTTCTTGGTTGAGACGCAAAAGCAAGATCTAATTTCTGACAGTGTTATTGATAAAATCGGCAGACCGTCTTTGAAAATAAGAAGGGTGCTTGATCTTAAAATATTTGAAAAACACGATGGGGCGTATAACGGACATATTCCAATCTCGGCAATTTTTGCGTTTTTGGGACTTCTCACGGCAGCTATTTATGAATACAAATATGTGATTGTCGCAAATGAACACAGCAGTAATTTTGGCAACTTGCAGTATAAAGGAGAAATCATAAATCATCAGTGGAGCAAGTCTGTTGAGTTTGAGTCGCTGTTTCAAGAATATACAAGGAAATTCATTACGCCGGACATAGTCTATTTTTCGCTACTTAGGCAGTTTTATGAAATCAGAATCGCGCGGATGTTCGTCGAACATAAAAAATACTTTCCGCTGTTTGCCAGTTGCAACAGAAACTTCAGAGTTTTCAAAGACCGTCCCGGCTCTCTGTGGTGCGGCGAGTGTCCAAAATGCGCCTTTGCTTTTTTGATGTTGGCCTCGTTTGTTGGCAAAAAAGAAGTCATTGGCATATTTAAGAAAAATCTTTTTGCGGATAAATTACTTCTTCCCCTTTTCCAAGATTTGCTCGGGTTTGGAAAACTTAAGCCGTTTGATTGCGTTGGGACATTTGAAGAATCGCAAACAGCCCTTTTTCTCGCTTCAAAAAAATTCAAAAATGAAATTATAATAAAAACTTTTTTACCAAAAATAAGGAATCCTGAAAAACTTATAGAACGGGTTTTTAAAACATATCCGGCACCGACAGTTCCGACACCTTTTCGTTTTCTCGGCATTAAGAATGTTTGTATTTTGGGTTACGGCAAAGAAGGCAAAATCACGGAAAAATATATCAAGAAAAACCATCCAAATTTAAAAATAGGCATTCTTGATCAAACCACGGATAAGAAATATCTTGAACGGCAGAAAAACTACGATTTGGCGATTAAAACACCCGGAATCGCCAAAGAAAAAGTTAAAATTCCCTATACTACCGCCACAAATATTTTCTTTTCTCAAAATAAAAATTTCATTATAGGGGTCACCGGGAGCAAGGGAAAAAGCACGACAGCAAGCCTTATCTATGAAATTATTAAAGCTTCTGGTAAAAAAGTTCGTCTGATTGGCAACATTGGAAATCCGATGCTGGAAGTTCTTTTTACGAAAATTGATCCTAATGAGATTTTTGTCGCGGAGCTTTCCAGTTATATGCTGGACGACATAGAATATTCTCCCAATATCGCTTTGCTTTTAAATCTTTTTCCTGACCATATGGATTATCACGGCGGAGTTGAAAATTATTACAAAGCCAAGAAAAACTTTTTTAAATTTCAGAAACAAGGAGATTTGGCCGTCAAACCGCCTTTTGATGAAAAAATTCCGCTTCAAAAAAGTGAAATTCCTTTGATTGGCGCTCACAACATTAAGAATATAAAGGTGGCTGTCAAGGTTGCGCGTGTTCTTGGTATTTCTGATTCGGTTATAAAAAAAGCCGTTATTAATTTTAAACCACTGCCGCACCGTTTGGAATTTGTCGGCGAGTTTAAGGGGATAAATTTTTACGATGACGCAATATCCACGACTCCGGAATCAACAATTGTGGCTATTAGGGCGCTAAAAAACATTGGTACGATTTTTCTCGGTGGCGAGGATCGCGGTTATGATTTTAGAGAGCTTGAAAAAACTTTGAGAAAATATAAGATAAAAAACATCGCACTGTTTCCTGAAAGCGGGAGGCGCGTTTTAAAATCAAAACAAGGCTTTAATGTTTTGGAAACGCGAAGTATGAAAGAAGCGGTCCGTTTCGCTTTCAAAAATACGCCCAAAGGACAAATCTGCCTTCTTTCCACGGCTTCACCAAGTTATTCCGTTTGGAAAAATTTTGAGGAAAAGGGAAATTTGTTTCAACGGTCAATTAAACAAACATAAGATGAAAGACTTGATTTGGATAGAAGTTTCCAAGAGTGCTGTAATCAATAATTTTAAACAGCTTCGTAAGATTGTTGGGAAAGGAGTTGTTTTGTCCGTGGCGGTAAAAGCTAACGCTTACGGACACGGCATTAAAGAAATATCAAAACTGCTTGTCAAAAATGGAGCGGATTGGCTGGCCGTGAATTCCACAGAAGAAGCGGAGACTTTAAGGAACGATGGAATAAAAAAACCGATTTTAATAATGGGTTTCGTTCAGAAAAAAGATTTGGCCAAAGTCGTTAACTTAAGCGCCCGCATTTTTTTGTATGATATGTCAACCGCCGAAGAACTGTCTAAAATCGCGCTCAAAAAAGACAAAAAAGCAAATGTCCACATCAAGGCAGATACAGGGTTGTCTCGATTGGGGGTTTTACCCTACGATGTTTTGTCTTTTGCGAATGAGCTTAAGAAAATGAAGGGAATTCATATTGAGGGCATTGCCACTCATTTTGCCACGAACGATGATGGAAAAGATGGCGGGTTTTTCAAGGCGCAGTTGGAGACTTTTAGAAATATCGCGAATACATTGAATAAAAACGGCATTAAAAACCTGATGATAAACGGCAGCAACAGCGCGGCAGCTGTCATCTGCGGCGGTCTTGGCTTTAATATCATAAGAATAGGTATTGCCGTATATGGGTATCACTCCAGCGAATATGTTAAAAATCATTGCAAAAAGAATAAAATTAAATTTATTCCGGCATTGTCGCTTAAAACAAAAGTTGCTCAAGTGAAAGAAATAGGCAAAGGGAGTTGCGTGAGTTATGGCTGTAATTTTATTTCAAAAAAGAAAATGAAAATAGCTATTTTGCCGGTCGGCTATTATGACGGCTTGGACAGAAAACTTGGCAACAATGGATATGTTTTAATAAAAGGGGAAAAGGCAAAGATAGTAGGAAGGGTTTGTATGAATATGATGGTTGTTGATGTAAGCGGTATTGCCGATGTTTCGCCAGAAGACGAGGTTGTTTTGATAGGCAAACAAGGCGGATTGGAAATCACCGCAGACGATATTGCCAAACAAACTGACACAATAAATTACGAAGTGCTGGCAAGGTTAAGAGAAAGTATCAAAAGGTATTATTAGCCACAAGGGGTAGTCTTGCTTTTTCAGGCTTGTTAAGCTATAGTTTTCCCATAAATCAACAAATAAATTAAAATGAAACAAATTCAACTGATAAAACTTGCCTGCGGAAATTGTAAAAGAATAAATTACTGGAGCAGAAAAAATAAAAAGAAAGTGAAAAAATAGGTTGTAGGTTTTAGGTGGTAGGTTGTAGGGAAGATCAGAAAAATCATCTCGTTATAAGCGAGATGATTTTAATGATTGAAACTATAAGCCATTTGCTATATGCTATAAGCTAATGGGGGTATAGTTTAGTGGTACCCGCCCGCCTCGCAAGCGAGAGCGTTGCGGGCGGGGAACAACGGTCTCCAATCCGCCAAAATTTTGGGAGCTTAGTTAAGTGGCATAACTGCGGTCTCCAAAACCGCTGTCAGGGGTTCGATTCCTCTAGCTCCCGCAAATCAAATATAAAAATTGGACGGACGATTCCTTGTACCCCCGCAAGAGTAAAATTGATGCAAAAATTCAATAAAGTAGTATAATTTAAAAAGTCGAATAAATTAATTATTAATAATCAAAAATATCAATATGGAAAAACATTCAATGGAACAACCTTCGGAAGAACAATTGAAAGTTGAGTTAGAAAAAAAAGAAAACGACTTGTTTTTGAAAAAAACTTTTGAAACATGGTATGGCGAAAATGAATTTAAGGTGGATAAAACACCGATTGTGGTTGATCCCAGGGACCATAATTTTGAACAAATTAAGGATAACAGCGTAAAAGACAAATTTGGAGAATATACCATAAATCCCGAAATGCAAGATGTGGACATTGAACATATTTCTCCTGAAAAAATCAAAATATTTCCGCTATCTGAATTTGTGGGGAAACAGCTTTATGAAGTTGCGAAACATATAATAGATACATACGGAAGCACACATCATATCCCCGGGCTAGAATTTTGGAAATGGGTGTTGGAGGAATACGAAAACGCGCCTGATGAGGTAAAGGTAAAATACAAAGAAATGAAGGACGGAAACCAGCATCATTTCTTAGGTTCTATTGTTCGCGATCAAGAAGGCCATGCGAGGGTGCCGAATGCCGGTTGGAATGGTTTGGAATGGGATCGCAGTGCGCGCTGGCTAGGGAACAATTGGAATTCCAACGACCGCATTGTTCTCTTTGAGAAGTGATATTTAATTGAAAATTCTTTATCACAAAATAATATGAGAAATTTTGAATCAAAAGAAGACATTTCGCCGGAAGATATATCCGGCAAAGAAAAAAAAGTAAACAAAGAAAACAAATCTAATTTCACTAAATTTAACGAGCAAGAAGCGGAAAAAGCCAAAGAGGAAATCAAAGAATTGATGGAAAAGAACGAAGAACTGAAAAAAAAGTTGGATGATTTATCCACTTAATTTTTTTATCTCTCTTGAACCAAGTCATCTGCCGTTTGGCGTATTTCCATATCTCGCTTTTTAATTTTTCAATCATTTCTTCTTTTGATATTTCGCCTTTGAGAAATTTAGCCATATATCTGTATTCCAAGCCGAGCTCATCCATTCTTTTCCAAGAAAGACCTTGGGAGTGAAGTTTTTTGGCTTCGGCTATCATTCCTTTCTTGACGCGACCAATCAACCGCTTACTGATATTTTCTTTTAATGCATCATCACTCAATTTAATTCCAATTTGAAACACCTCCCAACTTGGAGGCGAAGCCTCCAAGTTGGGGACAAAGCCCAGCGCTTTGGCGATTTCTATGGCGCGGATAAGGCGGCGGGGATTTTTGGGGTCAATATTTTTTGCTCGTCTGGGGTCAAGTTTTTTGAGCAACTCAAACATTTCTTCGGTTGTTTTTTTCTCCAATTCTTTTCGCAGTTTCCAATTAGGCTTAACCTCCGGCAAAATAACATTATCAACAATAGCTTGGATATATAAACCCGTTCCGCCGACAATAATCGGTGTTTTGTTTTTGGAGAAAATTTTCTCAATGGCTTTGTCGGCGGATTTTTTGAAATCCGCAACAGTAAAAATTTTTTTAGGCGATATGATATCCATGCAATAGTGGGGAATGCCGCCCATTTCTTTTTTGGTTATCTTGCCAGTACCAATATCAAGTCCTTTATAGACCTGCCTAGAATCAGCCGAAATAATCTCGCCGTTAAACTTGCGGGCAATCTTTACCGCCAGCGCGCTTTTTCCACTCGCCGTCGGCCCGAGTATTACGATAATTTTTCTTGACATAGATTAATCAATATGCTAGCATTTTTATTAGGGTTTTTTCCAGTAACTTTACATAACTTTTTTGAAAGGAGGGGGAAAATGAAACCAAAACCAACACTTGAAGATGCCATTATCCTTGCCACAAGATTACACACACCCTCTTGCAGTAATGCTGGACGGTAAGACTGACAAAGAGCGAATCGTGGGTGTCCTTCACGATGTCCTGGAAGATACAAAGGTCACAGTGGTGAAGTTGCGTACGCTTGGGTATTCTAAGGAAATTTTGGACGCCCTAAAGATTTTAACTAAGCGTCCAGATGAAAAAGATAATTATTTATCTTTTATTAGAAGAATCAAGGAAAGCAGAAATGAATTAGCTCATGTTGTCAAAATAAGGGACATTGAAAACAACATAAAACCTTCTCGTTTCCCAGAGAATCCGACGGAGAAGGATTTCGCTCGGAAAGACAAGTATGAGAAAGCTCTCGAACTCTTGTCTGGATCTAAACCTAAATCTAAGCCAAAAGATTGCTCGGAAATTAAGAATTCGGAATTTTGGGGACCTGGTGAATTTCCCGATTCTAGGGGAGAGGACGATTTTCACCACTGAATAGATACTTGGGCATGTCTTTTTAGTAAAAAGAAGGTTCTAGGGCAATTCTTAATGATTAGTGCCGTTATAATAATTACGCTAGTCATTTTTACATAAAATCTCCTTTCAAACTCCAAACATTCGCCTTGGTCACTTTTGACAGGGCGAATTTTATATTAAATCTGTTTGACGCCGTGTTGAATGCCCAGTGTTAAACAGTCTCTTTCTTTATTGATTGTGCCGCGGGAGAGAATCGAACTCTCATGGATTACTCCGTACGATTTTGAGTCGTATGCGTCCCGCACAAATGGTGGGCGAGGAGGGAGTTGAACCC
>LBYO01000006.1 GCA_000996205.1 Parcubacteria group bacterium GW2011_GWA1_40_21
ACGACCTGAGTGACTACTATTTGAAAGATTAAAGGGCTAAAGGAGTGGGCGCGTTTCAAAGAAACGCGCCCAATATTTTTAATCTTTCAATAAAAATTACAATAATAACAACGAAGAAACCGCAATCGCGGAGGTCTCCGCTTTCAAAATCTGATTTCCCAAAGACAAAATTTTAATTCCTTTTTCTTTGAAAAGTTCCAATTCTTTATCGCTCCAACCGCCTTCGGGACCGATGAAAATTCCAAGAACTTTCTCTTTTTCAAAATCGTTTTCGTCAAACTTATCGCCGGTCGGATGGAAAGCGATGGATACAAAATCATTATTCAGAGCGTCTTCAAGATTGGTTAATTCTTCAATTTTTGGCAGGTTTCCCCTTCCCGACTGTTCACTTGCCTCTTTGATGATTTTCCCCGCCCTTTCAAAATTTATATTTTTCTTTTCGCTTCTTTCCGAAATAATCGGGTGAAAATAAAAAACACCGAGTTCTGTTCCCTTCTCCAGCACCCATTCAAATTTGTCTTTCTTGATTATTGACTGGAAAAGATGAATTTCTTTTTTCGGAATATTTTGATTCAACTTTTTTTCAACGACTCTCAAAACGGCACTATTTTTGTCCAGCGAAACGAATTCTGAAACATAGTCAAATCCCGTTCCATCAAAAATTACCACTCTGTCGCCCGACTTTAGCCGAAAAACTTTATGCCACTGATGAATTAAATCTTTGTCAGCGACTATAATTTCCCCGCTTTCCGGTATTCCCTGTTCTATAAAAAACCTGTGCAATCTCATAAAATATATTATGAATGATTTATAAGACGAACTCAAATTTGACAATCTGCCTCCCTATAAATATAATCTCAAGCATTATGTTAATACCAACAGTTATAGAAAAATCGCAGTTTGGGGAGAGGGCTTACGACATATACTCTCGCCTGCTTAAAGACAACATTATCTTTCTGGGCGGAGAGATAGACGATTATGTCGCCAATATTGTCATTGCCCAGCTTCTTTTTCTTCAATCTGAAGACCCGAAGAAAGATATAAGCCTCTATGTAAATTCACCCGGCGGATCTGTCACCGCCGCGCTCGCCATATTGGACACGATGAATTATCTGAAAAATGATGTCTCGACCGTCTGTGTCGGAATTGCCGCTTCTGCCGGCGCTGTAATCCTGTCAGCGGGTAAAAAAGGAAAGCGATTCGCCCTGCCAAATTCCGAAGTTATGATTCACCAACCTTGGGGCGGAACACAAGGCCAAGCTTCTGATATTGAGATAACAGCCAAGCATATTTTGAAAACCCGCGAGAAACTCAATAAAATTCTTGCTCAAAATACAGGCAGACCGCTTTCTCAAATAGAAAAAGACGCCGACAGAGACTACTTTATGTCCGCCGAAGAAGCCAAAAAATACGGAATTATAGACAAAATTCTTTAAAATTACTTTAGAGTCGCGCTCGTATAACGAAAATTCCTCTCAAAATTGAGAGGGATTTTCGTTGTGTGACTTTATCTTTCCAACTCAGTTTTTCTACTACCTACCACCTACCACCTACAACCCAAAACCTTCTGTAAAAAAATTGGACATCGGTACAAAAATATTATAGTATGAATTTGTTAATAATTTTAATTTAATGTTTTCGTTTTTTACAATTTTAGATAATTTTTATTTCTTATTGCCGACAATACTCTGTATTGCTGTAGCTGTTTCTGCTGTAAAAGTACTGCTCGGGCGAGAAAATGTAATGAAAATATATGATTTGTTCAGCTGTTTCCCGTCTTTATTGTCCACACGCGTCAAAATAGCGCCTAAAGACAGGACTGAATTGCTTTTTCTATAATCTAGAGTTTAAAGAGCGAAAATAATTTCGCTTTATGTCATTAAAAATAGTATTTCTCATGGTGGGATTTGCGTCCGTTATCGGCGCAGTCATAGGTTATTTTTTAAGGCTTATAATTTCTCTCGGCAAGAGAGGTTCTCTTGAGCTTGAAGTGAAGCAGATGATATTGGATGCCAAGGAAGCGGCGAAGAAAATCACCTCCGAAGCGGAAGGAAAGGCTGCCGAGACAATGAAAGAATTGAGAAACGAGATGAAGGAGAAGGAAGAGAAGTTGAAACAGACCGAGAACAGGCTGATAAAAAAGGAGGATCTTCTTGACCAGCGCCAGTCGGATATAGACAAAGAAGTTGAATCAATAAAAGGCAAGATCGTTGAAATAAAAGAGATAAAAGAGAGGGCTGAAAACATTGAAAAACAGAGGAAGGTGGCGCTGGCAAAACTGGCCAATCTCACGGAAGAAGAGGCGAAAACGGAAATAATCAATCTCGCCGAAAAGAAATACGAGGAAGATATTATGGTGAGAATAAAGAAACTTGAGTCTGTCGGGCAGGAGAAAATGGATCATAAAGCTACGGAAATATTGACCTCCACAATCCAGCGCCTTAGCAGTTCCGTCGTTTCAGACATAATGTCCACTACGGTAAATATTCCCTCCGATGAATTGAAGGGGAAAATTATTGGCAAGGAAGGCAGGAATATTAAAGCTTTTGAGCGCGCGACCGGCGTTGAGGTAATAGTTGACGATACCCCCGGCGCCATCATTATTTCCTCTTTTGATCCCGTTAGAAGACAAGTTGCCAGAATGGCTCTTGAAAACCTTATAGCCGACGGACGAATTCAGCCGGCAAAAATTGAGAGTATGGTGGAAAAGGCCAAGCAGGATGTGAACAAGATAATCAAGGAAAAGGGCGAACAGGCTGCTTATGAATGCGGAGTGTTTAATCTTGACCCGCGCATAATATCAATCTTGGGCAGGCTTTATTTCCGCACAAGCTACGGGCAGAATGTTCTTCAGCATTCTATTGAAATGGCGCACATAGCCGGAATGATTGCCGAAGAATTAAAAGCCAATGTCTCTATCGCGAAAGCCGGGGCTTTGCTTCACGATATCGGAAAAGCCGTTGACCACGAAGTCGCTGGCACCCATGTGGATATCGGCAAAAGGATACTTCAGAAATTCGGCGCCAATGAAGAAATAATAAAAGCGATGCATTCGCATCACGAAGAATACCCTTACGAAACGGTAGAATCGATAATCGTTCAAGTGGCTGACACCATCTCCGGCTCACGGCCCGGAGCGAGAAGAGATTCCATTGAAAACTACCTGAAAAGGCTTCAAGAGCTTGAAGCTATCACTAATTCGTTTAAGGGAGTTGAGAAATCATACGCGCTTCAAGCCGGCCGAGAAATAAGAGTCTTCGTCGTCCCAGAAGAAGTTTCCGACCTTGAAGCCAAGAAAATGGCTAGGGAAATAGCCATTAGAATTGAGAACGAACTCAAATACCCGGGTGAAATAAAAGTGAATGTCATCAGAGAATCCAGAGTCATTGAATTCGCCAGATAGGTCAAGACTAGCTTCTTAGCTTGTAGCTTTTTAGGAAAGAATGAATTGCAAAACGAAACCTTCCTAAAAAACCTGCCTTCTTTTTTTTCTTTTTCCTTAACCTACCACCTATCACCTACCACCTTCTGCCTGCTATTGCGTAAAAAATGGCTTAATATATAATACTCGGAGGCTTAAGTCCTGCGGAAATCATTTTTTGCGGGATGAATTAAAAGAGTAAAATCGGGTCGATTCATTATTAAGTTTAAAATTTAAAAATAACAAGGACTTGCGCATTTGGATGCAGTTCGAGGCGCGAGCGAGGCTTGCGACCAAGCTGTATTATTATACTGCGCGGGAGCAAACGAGCGAAGCAACGAAGAAATGCGCCGAACGCGCAAGTCCTAAAAAATAATATGAATAAACAAGGCATAGCAGAAGCAGTACACAATGTTCTAAATGGAACTAAAGTTCAAGCAGAGCAAGTGGTAGACACAGTTTTTGATTCAATCGTTAATTCTTTGAAAAAAGGCGAGGAGGTGTCAATCGCCGGAGTTGGTATTTTTTCAGTAAAGCAAAGAGCCGCTAGACAAGCCAGAAATCCTCGAACGGGAGAAGCGATAAGCGTTCCAGCGATGAAAGTTCCAAAATTCAGAGCCGCCAAAGCTTTGAAAGATTCAGTTAAATAATTTAAGTTTTATTTTCTCTAGAGAAAAGCCAGAACCCCGTTCCGCTATATAGCGGAACGGGGTTCGCGGTTTGTTTTTTATTGTAATAAAACTTCTATCTCTGTCTTTATTTTATCAAACATTTTCTTGTGCCCTTCAGTGTTGGGATGCAGACCATCGTCAAGATCAGCTATATCGATGATTCCGTCCATTGAAATGAATTTAACATTATTCTCTTCGCAAAATTTCTTTATCGCCCCGTCAAAATGTTTAATATTTTCATTTGTATAAGATATATTAGGATTCAAAGAAAAAGGTTTTGTCTTTGAATCATCTACGGATGTTAGTCCGACAAAAACAATTTTATCAGCAAACCTCTTTGCGATTGCGTAAAGTTTTTTCAGATTGTTCTTAAATTCATCGAACAATACGCGTGAACTACTTACGGAATGAATAAACTGCGCATCATTAGTTCCTATGGCAAAAATAATAAGATTCGACTCTCGTGATTTTATCTCGATTTCAAGATGGGTAAGTAAATCAGTTGTGATTTCGTCAGAAATCGAAAGATTGTAAACAATAATATATCTATTTTTCTTTTCAAGATAATTTCTAAGGCGAGTAGCCCATCCTCCCCGTTCCGGGTCATATGCGCCCCAAGCTATGCTGTCTCCAAAAATGCAGATATTCATAATCAATAATTTTTAAAAACTTTGTCAGCTGAATCATAATAACAATTCGAAGACTCACTGTGCGGGATGGGAGAATCGAACTCCCAACCTCGGTTTGGAAAACCGATATTATACCATTTAACCAATCCCGCTTCCGCGATATCTTAACAAAATCCAAAGCCCGCCGCAAACGAGGGGCGGGCTTTGGATTAAAATCACCGTCTTTTTTGGCTATTCTTCATCCTCCTCTTCTTCGCAATCTTCACACTCTCCATCAATCATAACCCCACCGCATTTCTTACAAATTTCGTCGTCTTCCATATTATTTTTTATTTTAGATAAACTAAAACTTTTATTAATAATAAGCCTAAGAAACCAACATAGACTTAAGCTTGCCCGCAATTCTAGCATTGGCCAAATTGTTAATCAATGCCAGTTTTACAACTAGAAGATATTTTAACAAAAGCGTCAAAATCATCTTCCTGGTTGACTCTGTTATTCCTTTCAAAACCGCAATTGACGCATCTTTGGACAATAATATTTTGACCACTCTTAAGGAATGCGCTTATCGGTTTCATCATCCCTCCGCACTTCTCTTCCCTGTCGCCCGGATTCACATCAACATGTCTGCTCCAGAGGCATTTCGGACAATGGTTAGTATAACCATTGCCTTTCACGCCGAAACTGCAATTTTCACAAATGAAATTTTCAATTTTTCTCTGAAATTTTTTCACCGCTTATTTTTTCAATTCAACACTTTGAACAACAAGGTCGCTTGAATGAATTTTCTTCAGATTTTCGTAAATTAAAAATGAATAAATCGTTACCATCGGAGTCAGTAATGCATAACCAATATAGATGTAAATTTTATCAATAACGAGAGTATCCGTGAAAACCGCCAGAGCATTAAACAAATACAAAAACAAGTAAGCAATTATTCCTATGAATAAAAACCGCCAGAACACCGCCCTCCAATTTCCCTTGACATAATCTTTGCTTGCCGCCAAAGCTGCCCATCCCTTCTTATTCTCCGAAATAAATACGAATGAAGCCAAGCTGAACCATATAAAGAAAATTAAGCCCGGGACAAAAAAGAGGAAAGTTCCGCCAGCTATAATAATCCCCGACAAAAAAGAAACCCAAAAATATGAAATTATCTTGCTCCAGCCTCGCCGATAAGATTCTTTAATGCCGATATTTTCTTCCCTGTCTTTAATGGCATAAAGCAAAGCAATCTGGCTCCATAACTGAATTACGATAACACCTAAGGTTAGGAAGCCAGATAAGATTAATATTCCCAAACCAAGCATATTAAAAAAAGCGGAGTGCGCACGCAACAAACTTACATCCAACAGGAGAAAGGCAGTCAGCAACAATGAGGCAAAAATAGGAAATGCCATAATTCCTAGAAAAACCCGAAGCCTCTTCTTGTATATCCCCCAAGCCTGATCCAATAAAATTTTTGCGTTTATCAGCAACATAATCTGTTGCATAAAATAATATCAGAAAATTTGAGTGCCCGCAATATCGCTAATTCCAATTCAAAAAAATGGGTGTCACTCAGATATGAGTGACACCCATCCCACCGTCTATAAAATGAAATTTCAGAGAAGACCTCCTTGGATCAATTCTATATCAGTAGAGTCTTCGTCGTGGGTATGATTCAACTTAAAGCCCATGTTGAAATGAGTTAAAACTTTGCGCGAATCAGAATTGTTCTCTGGCACCGTCTCAAAACCGAAAGCCGCCGAATCACATCGCCACAAATTACCTTCACCGCTCTCCTGTTTCATTCTCATCCCCTTTCAATAAAAATTACCGATAATAAATAAACGGCTAGGAACACAACCTGTTTTTATTTTCCAACAACAATCCCAGTTTCAATGCAATAGAGCATAGTTTTTTTGAATCTTTTTAGGTCAAACTTTCTCTTTTGACTAAGAAAATTAAGAAAATCAATGAAAATATTCATCGGCATTTTTATTTCCTTAGAAACACCCTTGCCTCTCTTCTTTTCTTTTCCCTTAAAAAACCTTTCCCTCTGATCCAATAAGCTATTCCTGTTATAAAAGCGAAGCTCATTATCTCTATCCATAATGCCCGTAAACTGATTGAAAGTAATTTCATTGCCGACATATTTGGTCAAAAAAGTCTTTATTTCACTCAAAATAGCTTTATTATCAGTGGGAATAACAGCATCGGATTGATTGATTTTATTCAATTTTTGCTCCTCGCATTTAATTTTTGATGGTGCTTAATAATGAAAAGAACTATTAACTTGAGTAAGTTTAAAACGATAATCAATAAGAAATCAAGCCCCCCCCTAACACAAACAGAAACCAGATTTGTCGGGGTGCCGGGATTCGAACCCGGAGTCGCTTGTTCCCAAAACAAGAATGTTAGCCGTTACACCACACCCCGCGATAACTTTCCTAGCTTATCACAGCAAATTCAGATTCGCCAATTTTTGAACAAGTCTATCAAGTCCGTAAAGTTACACAGGACTTCTCTAGAAGTCCCGCCTTCGTCAGAGACTACGGACGGGCACAGTACGGGCGTGGCAAGCAAGTTTATAAAGTAGAGATAAAATTAAATCAATATTTTTTATAATTCGCTTTTTTTAATGACGAAATTTTTAGCCAATGCTCGGCGGATTTTTTGCGCTCGCAATTTATTTCGGGTGATTATTATTCGCGCGACGTGGCAAGAGGTTGTGATTTTGCCTAGTTGGGCAAGTCTGTTTTCATCCATAATATCAACTTCGGTCATCAGTTTGTTTATAGCTTCAGCGGTTTTTTTGTCATAACGAGCAATAATTATAAAATCTTCAACAACACATAAGTAATCAGTTATCGGAACATTATAAAATTCATCAATGGCAATCTGAACATTCCCTTTTTCGAACCCCTTTCTAAAATCACGGGCTAGCCGCGTATCTTTTCCAAGTGTTAAAAAAATCTTATAGCCTCTTTCTGCGACAGTTTCGTATAGATATGTTTCAAACAGCGGGCGATCATAGATAAACCATTCATGATGATTGAAAAAGAAAAATGGTTTGTCTTTGAAGCGGTCTGCCAAGGTCAATATTAAATGACCGCAATAAATATCCAATGATTCAGTATTTTTGAACCGGATTGATGTTTTTCTTTTAAAGGATAATGGATCAAAAATCGCGTTTTCTTTTTCAATCCCCATAGTTTTTTCGCTTTTCATTATAAAATGTCTCATTTGCGAAAGCCAAACGCAGTTGATTAAGATCAATCTTTTTTGTTTGATAATTATTTCTTCGCTTAACAAAGAGCGAAGCGCTTTATAAACAGCTTGTCTTGTCACCCCGTCTGTCTTTAAAAAGTTGGAAATGAGATCGTTTGTGTTTTGCGACTCATGAGCGACTTCGCGCACAATTTTCTCCTTTAGAGTGTTCGATGGAAATAACGCTTTTGTAAACTTATAGTTTAACTTCATTGTTTTATGATAGTATTTTTTGAAGGTTTGTCAATGGCGATGTATTCTTTTTTCAGATTGTTCTTTATTAAGAAAACTTAAAAAGAAAGAGGTGGAAAATGTTTTGCGGATTTAACGAAAAAATGCTGGAAGGTTTAAATAAATTCAACGAAGGATTAGTAGAACACGGTTTACTGTTCAATTCTAAAAAGAACAACGAGTCAATTGAGCAGGCTATCAGAAGAGAGATTTCTGATATGACGAGGCTTCTCACAGAGACTTATCGAATTGATGATAGCGCAAAACGCCTTATGACCGAAGGTCTTGTTCAGTATGTTATGCATTTCTTTGTGCTCATGAGGAGAAAGAGTATAGAGGAATACAAAGATGTAGTAAAAAATATCGGTGAATACTTCAAAGAGATGGATGACAAATATTATTCCGATTTTAATCAAAAGCCGGAAGACATGAGGGAAATCGCAGAGTTTCTTAATGAGATTCAAATTTAGAGATTAAACTGTCTCATCTTCAGAAAAAGCTAGTCAGTGATGGCTAGCTTTTTGTTATCTTCTGGTTTGATATTAAGTACCCTCTTTTCTGTGCCTAATGTTGCCATTACAAGACGATGTCCTTTATGTGATCAATCTTTGCTGTTTTATTTTTTATATCCAAAAAAACCGTAATAGCGTCAAATTGCCACTTATCATCTTCAGACATATTATTTTCAATCAAATAAGTCTGAATAGCCCTTGATAACCTTTTCAATTTCCAAGGATGAATGTTGTCTTCAGGCCTGTAACTGTCTAATGTTTCATGTTTAACACCCTTTTTTGTTTCACAAGAAACAAAATCTTTGTTTAACACAAAAGCCAAATCCCTTGAAACTGTTTTGACTTCAACAAAGTACATAACCTGATCTTTCTTGGCAATAATGTCTATTTCGCCCCATTTTTTCCAATAATTTCTCAATACAATTTGATAATCGTGTTTCATAAGAAACTTACAAGCTGTTTCCTCCCCGATTTTTCCTACATTTTGATTGTGTTTATTGTTCATAATTTACCCCGAATCACGAAGTTGTTTGTGTCCGGTCTTCAATAATTCTGTGGCTATCTGATAGCCACAGAATTATTCTGCTTCAAAAGCTTTCACAAGAAACATCTTTTATAAATTTATAAAGTTTCACATGAAACAAGACGGATAAATACAGAATAATATTAACCAGTCAATGTCTTTTTGTTAAAACCTTTATTCTTAGCCATTTTTTAGTCTGAAAGACATAATCTTTAAGACAATTTTTAGCAGTTAGTGGGGGTGTCTTTTATCAACATATACACAGAATTATCCACAGTTTCTTGTAATAGCCAGCTTCTTGCTGTCTCTAAAGACTCATCTTATTTTGAATCAAGGACTTACAATAAAAAATTTCAAAAAAATCTTTGACCTTTATAATTTTGAAACTAAAACAGGCTTATTGTCTTTGAATTACGGAACTCTCGTTTTCCGTCTTTGCGAGTCGGTATTCCGACGTGGCAATCCAGAGTTTGTCGCGCGTAATCCTGGATTGCTTCGGAATACCTCGCAAAGACGATGTGAGAATATATACGGTTTCGTAATTCAAAGTAATGTAAAAAATAGCTGTCCTATATAACAACAATATCTTTACCCCCTACCCGCCCAATTTGAAGACTCGCTGTGCGGGTAGGGAGAATCGAACTCCCGTCTTATCCTTGGCAAGGATACATTCTACCACTAAACCATACCCGCATAATCGTATTTCAAACAGTTTTCAAAAAACTTGCTTTCATTATACTAAATAATTAAATATTTCAAAGTTTTCAGCCGTTGAGAACTTCAATGGACCTTTTTATAGCGACAAATCCATAACCCCATAAAAAGGGCAACCAAAGTGGCATTAAACCAAATAAACTATTTCTTTGAAAAGTTTCAACGCCGGTGCTAACGAATAAATATTCCGAGACTATCATAATAAAAAGCCCGAAAGTGAATACAAGCAAGTCATTTTTGGTGTTTTTGATGATGAGCGAAACTGCGATAATGGCAATATATATGACAGCAAGTGAATAATCGTTGATAATCAAGGGTATTAAACCTATCATTATCAGGGTGGGAATTGCGATTATCGTTATATTTAAAGCCTTTTTCATTGGATTAAGACAAAACAAAAAGTTTGATATCGGTGCGCCCGGCAGGACATTCGAATCTTGCAGATTCAGTATCCTGATTGGATTTTTTGTTCGTTCAGAAACTCCAAAAAATACTCAATCAGGCTTCGAGTCCTGCGCGTCCCGATACCCATCGGGACTCAGGCGCTTATTTCGCGGACTCAATGTGCGCCTGGCAGGACTCGAACCCACAATACAACGTCCGAAGCGTTGCGTGATATCCATTTCACTACAGGCGCAATTAGAACTCATCTAAATATAATACGCTATGTTAGGCGAAAATCAAAAAATGTAATAATATTATCTCAAATGAAGGAAAATTTTGAGACAAAACTTTTTGCTGTGCCGGATGAAGTTTCAGGAATAACAAAAACCTTAAAAAAGGCTGGATTTGAGGCTTATCTTGTCGGTGGCTGTGTCAGAGATCTGCTTTTGGAAAGAAAGCCAAAAGATTGGGATATTACAACAAACGCAAAACCAGAAGATATTATAAGGCTTTTTAAGGAAACATTTTATGAAAATGATTATGGAACAGTTGGTGTTGTGAATGAAAATGTTTCAGATGAAACACTAAAAGTGGTGGAAGTGACTCCGTATCGGCTGGAGTCTGAATATTCCGATAAAAGACGCCCTGATTCGGTAATTTTCAGCGAAAAGATTGAAGATGATCTAAAAAGGAGAGATTTCACGATAAATTCAATAGCTTTGGATATAGAAAACCACCTAGGAGCAGGTAGCATTTATAAAGGACATATCATTGACCCTTATAAAGGACAAGATGATCTGGCGAAAAAAATAATTAGAACTGTTGGCGACCCTCACGATAGATTTAGCGAGGATGCCTTGAGATTGTTAAGAGCCGTGAGAATATCATCAGAATTAGGTTTCACGATTAACATAGATACGGAAAAAGCTATTAAAATTCACGCTCCTTTACTGCAAAAGATTGCAAAGGAGAGAATAAAAGATGAGTTTGTTAGGGTAATAATGTCAGATAGTCCGATGGACGGGCTGATTTTGTGCCGAAAACTTGGATTATTGCAATATATAATTCCGGAACTAGAGAAATCAGTATCAGTGGAGCAGAACAAAGCTCACTCTTATGATGTGTGGGAGCATTTATTAAGGACAATTCAGCATTCCGCCAAAAAGAAGTATCCGCTTGAAATCAGACTCGCCGCGCTTCTTCACGACATTTCAAAACCGGAAACAAGGCGGTGGGGAAAAGAGCAGAGTCAATACACATTTTACGGGCACGAAGTGGTCGGAGCTAGAGTCGCGACGAAAATATTATCCGATTTGAAATTGCCTAAAAAAATAATTGACAAGGTCTCAA
This sequence comes from Parcubacteria group bacterium GW2011_GWA1_40_21, assembly GCA_000996205.1. Lineage (GTDB taxonomy): Bacteria > Patescibacteriota > Minisyncoccia > Phycocordibacterales > GWA1-40-21 > GWA1-40-21. The sequence goes on from LBYO01000006.1 coordinate 11,688, forward strand.
CCCTTGTCAGGTGGCATATGTTTTTCTCTGACACGGAACAAATCACTTTGTCCGCAGTAAGAAGAATGATAGCCAATGTTGGGAAAGATAATATCTGGGATCTTATAAACTTAAGGATTTGCGACAGGATGGGAACAGGCAGGCCGAAAGAGAGCCCTTACAGATTGAGAAAATACAAGTCAATGATTGAAGAAGCTATGATGGATCCCGTGTCGGTCGGAATGATCAAAATTGACGGAAATCGTATAATAAAAATAACGAGCACGGCACCAAGCCCCAAAATAGGCTATATTTTACATAGCCTTTTGGACGAAGTGCTGGAAAATCCGAAATTGAACACGGAAGAATATTTGGAAAAAAGAACACTGGAACTTGCCAAGTTGCCGGAATCGGAACTTAAAATACTAGGTGAAAAAGGGAAGGATAAGAAAGAGGAAGAGGAAGAAAAGAAAATTGAAGAAATAAGAAAAAAGCATTGGGTCAAGTAGAGGGTTAAGCAGTACTCAAATTTTATAAATAAAGTCGAGCAATGAAAAAGTCGTTAAACGCGATCTTTGGGGGTTTAACGACTTTTAAAGATTCGCTTTTATCTTAAATTAAATTTTTTTGCATAATATCCTAATGCTGTGGGTGTTGATATTTGCAAAATTTAATTTAATAATTTTTTAGCGATCTTTTTTAGAGAGTTTGGCCAACTCATTTTTGGAAAGAACTTTTTTCTTTCAAGCCGCTGTAGATTTTGCGCAACTTGAATCTGTAAACATTTTATCATCTATAAAGGACATGTAAAGGACATAGCTGTGGATAACTAAAATAGTCGGAAGTTTGTAAAGTTATAAAGTCCATAAAGTGAAGGTATGTAGTCTTTTTTCTCACTTCTTATTCTAACTTTATAAACTTGATGACTTTCTACTTTAAAACTCAAGCTCCAGCGAAATAGGGCAGTGGTCGGAGCCAAGGATGTTGTAAAGGACATCGGCTTTTTTCAAATCTTGTTTTAAATCTGCGCTGACGAAAAAATAATCCAATCTCCAGCCGACATTTCTGTCTCGGGCAAAAGTTTTCATATCCCAGTAAGTATATTTGTTTTTCGCTTCGGGATAAAAATATCTGAAGGTGTCAATGTACCCACAACCAACGACTTTATCTATCCAAGCCCTTTCAACCGGCAAGAAGCCTGTATTGTTTTCATTTTCTTTCGGTCTGGCGAGATCAATTTCTTTATGAGCGGTGTTTATGTCTCCGCAAAATATTATTTTATGACCATTTTTCCTTAATTTTTCAATATAATTCATAAAAGCATCGTAAAATCTTAATTTATAGTCAAGACGCACTGGCCCGCCTCCTCCATTGGGAAAATAAATATTAATTAAGACAAAATCTTTGAAGAATAAAGCCAAAAGCCTGCCTTCTTGGTCAAATTCTTCTATTCCCATTCCATATTCCACTTTATCTGGCTCTACTTTGGTGAAAACCGCCACACCACTATAGCCCTTTTTAATTTTGGAATGGTCAAAATAAGAATGATAACCTTGGGTATTTCTTACTTCATCCGGTAATTGTTCGGGGTGCGCTTTGGTCTCTTGAAGGCAGAAAATATCCGGCGATTCATTCTTAAACCATTCCCAACAACCCTTTTTATAACAAGCCCGCAAGCCGTTAACATTCCAAGAGATAAGTTTCATTACTTACAATAATATCACATTCACTCCACTCTATAGGCGTTTACTCGCTTTTTCATAAACGATTGACCTGTGTCCGATGTAGAATATTTTAACCTCTCGGCCTTCAATGCGATAAATTATACGATGATCGCCGACTCTTAATTTTCTGTATCCTTTCAGCGAGCGCCTAAGTGGCTTGCCGAACAATTCCGGACAAACGGTCAGCTTTTCTCCAATGGCTTTTTTGATTTTATTTTTATCAAAATGGGATAATTTGGGAATATCTTTTTTCGCAACATCCGGGTGATAAACGATATCAAAATTTACACCCATGCTTTTTTATTAGAAACGAATTTAACTTTTTCCTTATCTCTTTCTGACGCGATAATATCAAAAAATTCATCCTCTTCAGTTTCAACTCCAATGCGAATAAGCTCCGCCGCCTTTGTGGCTTGCGGGACTTGATCTCTTTTTGCCAGTTTGGCAAGAATACTCTCCAATGGCGCCGAAAGGCTTACATTCACTCTTTTCTTTGTTGTAGTCATAACAATAATGTATCAAAAGTGTAACACCTGTGTCAATGGTCGCATAAACGCAGATTAAAACATCGTCCACTCTATCGGCATTTGCCCAGTTTTAAAAAGATAATCGTTAGTTTTGGAGAAATGCTTAGAGCCGAAGAAGCCGGAGTTGGCGGAGTAGGGGGATGGGTGAGGGGCTTTTAGGACAAGGTGTTTTCTGGCATCTATCAGACTTTCTTTTTCTTGGGCGAATTTGCCCCAGAGAAGGAAAACGATATTTTCTCTTTTGTCGGAAAGCGCTTTGATGGCGGCGTTGGTAAGTTTTTCCCAGCCGAGATCGCGATGAGAGGCTGGCGAACTAGCGCGGACAGTAAGGATGGCGTTGAGCAATAAAACACCTTGCTTGGCCCAGCTTTCCAAATTGCCGTTTTTTGTTTTTGGCGGTTTAACCGCCAAGTCGCTTTCTATTTCTTTAAATATATTTACCAAAGACGGCGGGGGATTGACACCGTCCGGCACGGAAAAAGAAAGCCCATGCGCTTGCCCTTTGCCGTGATACGGATCTTGGCCCAGAATAACGACTTTGACTTTATCAAACGGGGTGAGATTGAAAGCGTTGAAAATTTGCTTTGGCGGGGGATAAACAATAACGCCGGATTCCAATTCCTCCGCCAGCTTTTTCTTCAACTCCTTCATATACTCCGCGCCAAACTCTTCCATTAAAGCCTTTTTCCAGCCTTCTTCAATTTGGGGATTGAGCGTTGTTTCGGTGATCATAGCTATAAACAAGTTTAACATTAAAAATACCAGATGTGCGCATCATATTATAAAAAGTTGACGAAGTAATAAAAGGCATATATTATTAATTAGAACTTTAAAAACCTTGATCTTTATTGAAAGGATATATTATGGGTTTAGAACGATGCCTGTGGGAAATAATTGAGTCAAAAATGAGTTTACTGGGAGAAAAATGGGAAAATGTTACAAGAATTACTTTGTCAGAAGTTTCTCTTGCGGAGGCTTCCTGGCCAGAATCAAAAAGATATACCATTGCTGAATTTAAAAACTTCATTGAATCTGGCAAAAAAATTGCTTTTTACATATGGTGCAAGAATTTTCTTATCTATAAAGATAGAAATTTAAACCCCACACCCACAACCCCGCATCAATTATTCCATGTCCCATGGGTAACTTCTTAATGTTTCGTAAACTGCCTTCTCTGCTAAAAACAGTGCGGGCAGTTTTTATTTTTATATCCTATCTATATTCTTTCTCCTTGCCACTCGCATCACTTCGATCAGCTTCGACGGGTGCGGTGAAAATTTTTATGAACATCGCGGAGCTGTTTGTCCGTTACATGGGTGTAGATTTGGGTGGTGGCGATGTTGGAGTGGCCGAGGAGGGCTTGGACGGAGCGGATGTCGGCGCCGTTGCTTAATAAATCAGTGGCGAAGCAATGGCGGATGACATGAGGCGTGACTTTTTTGGAAATTCCGGCTTTGATAGCGTAATGTTTGACGATCCTTTCTATTGATCTTGGTGTCAGTCTTAGGTTGTAGGTTGTAGGTTGTAGGTTGTAGGGGGGGGTCCTAACAAACAAGGCATCGTCCATATCTTTTCTTTTGTCCAAATAATTTTTTACTGCCGTTTTGGCTTCACTGGAAAGAAAAACAACCCTAATTTTTTCGCCTTTGCCTCTAATGGAAAATTCGTCCGACTTCAAACTGATGTCTCTTGGCAGGGAACAAAGTTCGGAAACACGTAAGCCTGTGGAAAAAAATAATTCTAAAATTGCTCTGTCTCTTAATCCCTTTAGCTCGCTAGTGTCTGGAGCATTCATCAGCCGATTAAGCTCCTCCGGCGTGATGAGGTCAAGCGACCTTTCTCCGATTTTCGCGAGCTCAATCCTCTCCGGAGGCAAAGTTTTAATACCCCGCTTTATCATATACTTCAGAAAAGAACGGAGGGCGATCAAATAATAATTCTGGGTATTTTTCTTAAGATTTTCCTTTCGGCCGTCAATTGTTTCCCCTGATTCTTGGCGATTCAGCCACAGTCTATATTCTCTCAAAACATCATCAGTAATGCCTTTCGGGTCATTGAGTTTTGAAAAGTCAAAAAATCTGCTCAAATACCTGTCATAGTTGGCGACAGTTTTGAGGCTTCTTCCTTTCTCAATTTCCAAATGCTCCAAATATTGCCGCTTTAATTGCTCTAGTGTCATAAATGTGTAGCCACATTATACTACTGATTAGTTTACAGGTTCTAGTGAATAGGTGTTAACCAAAAGAAGATGACAATAATTTTCAATTATCAATTTTCAGTTTTTATTGAATTTCCAATTTCTAAATTTTCAACCTAAAACCTAACCACTAGAAACTAAAACCTGTTTGAACGACGAAATGACAATCGCCAGTCGTGCTGATATAATAACTATAATTAAGCAAATGAGATCTTCACAAAAATTTTTAAATAAGTTCCACAAGTCCAAATCAAAGGGTTTCGGTCTTATTGAAATTATTATCGGGTCGGCAATTTTGACGGTTTCTCTCATCGCCATATCAACTTATTTTCAAAAATCACTCCAGCTAAGCCAAGACAGCGGTAAGACAGTGCAAGCCGGCTTTCTTTTGGAAGAAGGCGTGGAGGTCGTAAAATTTTTTCGCGACACAAGCTGGGTTAATATTTCCGGATTAACGGCGGGGACTTCTTATTATCTCCAATTTGACGGGACAAAATGGGCGACGACTTCTTCCAATGTTTTTGTTGACGGAATTTTTGAGAGAAAATTTGTCGTAGACAATGTGTCCCGCGATGCGAATGACGACATCGTTTCCTCCGGCGGAACAAATGACGCAGACACCAAAAAAGCAACGGTTTCGGTTTCGTGGCTCGGAAGAAATGGCACCACGACCAAATCAATTTCAACTTATATAACAAATATTTTTTAAGAATATGCCAAAACAAAAAACAAAGCCGAAATATTTTCAAAAAGGGTTTTCTCTTGCAGAGATGATAATATATGCCGCGATTTTAAGCATTCTGACTATTGTTACGATCAATTCAACATTTTCCATAGTAAGATCATTCGCTGAATTCAGAACAGCCAGAGATTTGAATTCATCGGCGGCTTCTCTTTTGGAAAGAATGACGAGAGAGATCAGAGCGGCAAACGGCATTGATCTAATTCAGAGCGCTCTCGGCGCGAATCCGGGACGGCTCACTCTTTTAACCAAAGATGTGAGTGGCGCCGATACCACAGTGGAATTCTACGTTGAAAACAGCAAACTTAAAATCAGGGAAGGCGGAGCGGCAATGGGGTCGCTCGTATCGAGCAGTACCGCTGTGACCAGTTTCATTGTTCGTTCTTTGTCAAATCCGAATTCAGGCGCGATAAAGACCGAGCTCGGACTGACCGCTACGCGAGGGGGAGTTTCAAAAAGCGGCAATTTTTACAGCACGATACTTCTTCGAGGAAGTTATTAAATAAAAAAAATATGCCATTCAAATTTAAAAAAGAATTTTATTCAAAAAAAATTAGTTCCGAAAAAGGGGCGGCTCTTTTGATAGCTGTTCTTTTTTTTCTAATTATTTCCGTGACTATCGTCGTCAGCTCCAGCGGTCCAGTTATTGCCGACAGGAAAGCGGCGCAGAATCTTATCAAGAGCAAAGCTTCTTATTTCGCTTCGGAAGCTGGAGTGGAAGATGTTTCTTATAGGATTATCAAATCAAAAAATTACGACAATGAAGAAACTTTGATTTTGGACGGATACACCGCTTCATCAGCCGTCATTGACAGTGGTGACGACAAAGAAGTGACGACAACAGGCAATGTCTCTAATCACATTAGAAAAACCAAAACGAAATTGATTCCCGGCACAGGCGCATCTTTCCATTACGGCGTTCAGGTCGGAAACGGCGGACTTATTATGTCCAACTTTTCGCGCGTTGACGGAAATGTTTTTTCCAACGGGCAAATCAGCGGATCCAACAGCAACATCATCAATGGAGATGTGATCTCGGCGGGATCATCAGGGCTTATCACAGGCATTCATACCGCAGACTCCGCTTATGCGCATACGATTACAAACTCCACTGTAGGAGAAGATGCTTATTATCAAACCACTTCAGGAACATCCGTCGAGGGAGCTTCCTATCCGGGCAGTCCAGATCAGTCAATCGCACCTATGCCCATCTCTGATACCAAAATAGAAGAGTGGAAAAGCGAGGCTCTGGCGGGAGGTGTTCATACCTCGCCTTGCCCTTATTCTGTAAGCGGAACTGTTTCCATCGGACCAAAAAAAATAAATTGTGATCTTAACTTAGATGGCTCAGACGAGGTTACTCTAAATGGCAATGTTTGGGTTTCGGGAAATATTACTTTCAGCAATTCTGCCATTTTGAAAATCAATCCTTCTTTGGGCGATAAAACTGTGGTTATGGTGGCTGACAAAGAGTCAAACAGAAGCTCAAGCGGCACGATATCTTTAGCCAACAGCTCTCAATTTTTCGGCACGGGAAGCGTCAAATCTTACATACTTCTTATCTCTCACAATAATAGCGCCGAAATGGGAGGAGGAAATTCTGCAATCAATGTGGCGAACAGCGCTAACGGCAAAGTCCTCTTATACGCGCCGCACGGCACGATTAATTTATCCAATAGCATAAGCGTTAAAGAAGCTTCCGCTTATAAAATTCAATTAAATAATTCTGCCAGCGTCCTTTATGAAACAGGCATAGCTAATTTGCTTTTTACAGCTGGTCCTTCTGGAGGATATTCCATAGATAGTTGGCAGGAAACACAATAGCCCAAAACTCGAAGACTGTCGTATGTTAAGATATAACAAATGAAAAAAATTATTATCGCGAATTGGAAAATGAATCCATCTTCCGCCAAAGAGGCGGAGCGGATTTTGAATGGAGTGAAAAAGACGGCCGTAAGGCTGAAAAAGACGCAAGTAGTAATTTGTCCGCCTTTTATTTATTTGAATAATCTGAAAAAAATTATCGGGAAGTCGGCAAATTTGTCATTAGGCGCGCAAAACGCGTTTTGGGAAGTTGAAGGAGCTTTCACGGGGGAAGTGAGTCCGGAGATGATAAGAAATTACGGCGGTTCCTATGTGATTTTGGGCCACTCCGAGAGACGAGCTCTCGGCGAAACTGATGAAATAGTGAGTAAAAAGACATTAACTTGCTTAAAAACCGGATTAAAAACAGTCGTGTGCATTGGAGAAAAAATTCGCGATGAGCAAGGTGATTATTTGGTTTTCTTGAGAGACGAAATTCGCAACTCGCTTAATAAAATTCAGAAAAAATTCTTGAAAAGCGTAATAATCGCCTATGAACCGATCTGGGCGATAGGCAAGAAAGATACGGAAGCTATGAGTCCCGCGGATATTCACGAAATGGCTATTTATATAAAAAAGATTTTGTCTGAAATCTACGGACAAGAAAGCGCTCTTGCCGTGCCGATTCTATACGGAGGCTCAGTGGGAGGAGGGAATGCTGGAAACATAATTAAAAGCGGGGGAGTGGATGGTTTACTCGTCGGACATCAGAGCCTTAAGCCGGAAAACTTCAGTGAAATACTGATGTCGGCGGAAAACTTTTAATTCTTTATTTGCGAAAATTCCACTCTTTCATTCCCCCCTCCCCAGTTTTAAGTTTTAAGTTTTAGAAAATATCTGGAACCTAAAACTGGGGAGGGAAAATCCAGATTTAGAAAATAAATTATGGACTTTAAAACTATCAAAGATATCGAAAATTTGAGAGGCAAAAGGGTGCTTTTGAGGCTTGATCTCAATGTTCCCATAATTGATGGGGTATTGCTAGATGATTTCCGCATCAAGAAATCGATGTCTACTCTGAACTTCCTCCGTGAAAACGGCGCCAAAACCATAGTAATAAGCCACATAGAAAGCGTTGAAACAAAATCTTTAAAAGCTGTCTACGAATACTTATCTAAATTTTTTAATATCCTTTTTTTAAAAGACTATTTCGGCGAAGAAACTAAAAAGGCCATAGACGGAATGAATGAGGGTGATTTTATTCTTTTGGAAAATTTGAGAATTTACGAAGGCGAAGAGAAAAGTTCCGAACACTTTGCCCGACAGTTAGCGTCGCTTGGAGAGATTTATGTCAATGAAGCATTTTCGGTTTCGCACAGACAACACGCTTCCATAGTCGGAGTGCCGAAGTTTCTTCCGAGCTATGCCGGAATTTTGTTTGAAGAAGAGGTTGCGAATTTATCCAAAGCCTTTAATCCAGAACATCCGTTTTTATTCATATTGGGCGGAGCAAAGTTTGAAACCAAAATGCCACTTATTGAAAAATTTCTTAAACTGGCGGATTTTGTTTTTGTCGGAGGAGCTTTGGCAAATGACTTCTTCAAAGAGAAAGGCTATGAGACGGGATTATCAGTTTTGTCAGCCAAAAAATTTAATCTGGGGAAAATGTTGGATTCAGATAAATTGCTTTTGCCAGCCGATGTCGTGGTAAAAAATAATCAAGGAGTTTTCATAAAAAGGCCGAGTCAAGTATTAAAGGAAGATAAAATTCTGGACGACGGACCCGCCACGATTTCAATGCTGGAGAAAAAATTATTATCGTCAAAATTCGTCCTCTGGAACGGACCATTGGGCGATTATGAAAAAGGTTTCCGAGAGGGTACGGTTGAGCTCGCGAGAGCAATCGCCAAAAGCGGTGCGAAGTCAATCATCGGGGGAGGCGACACTTTGGCCGTCGTTTCAAAAATGAATCTGGAAAACAAATTTTCTTTCATCTCCACCGGCGGCGGAGCGATGCTTGATTTTCTAGCGAACGAAACCTTGCCGGGGATTGAAGCGCTGGAACAAAGTTCTGGTTGAAGGAAGTATTCAAGCCGTTTTAATTGTTATAAAGCCTTTTTAATTTTTTCCGCAATCATTTCTTTTTCGCCTTCTCTGTATTCCTTCCTCGGCCAGAAGACGGGCATATTGTCGTTGAAATATCGAGGTATGAGATGGATATGAAAATGCGGGACATCTATTCCGACAACAGAAAGAGCAACGAAATCGGCTGACATTGATTCTTTGATAACTTTAATCAATTTTTTTGCGTTCGTGAAGACAGCCGAAAGAGTATCGTCCGGAGTGCTTTCCATTTTTTCATAATGTTTTTTCGGTATGACAAGAGTATGTCCGAAATTAACAGGCTTAATGTCCAAAAAGGCGACGACTTCATCGTCCTCGTAAATTTTCTCCGCCGGTATCGCTCCTTTTATTATTTTGCAGAATATACAGTCGTCCATAGTTGTATTATATGATAAAATATATTTTATATAAAATCTCTAATTATAAATTATGGAAGAATCTAATTTTGATAAAAAAGGCTTCTTTTTCTTCTTGAAGTTCACCGCTTTAATTTTTGTCTTGTTTTTCGCTGGCAAGTACGGACCCGGCCTAACCGAGAGCGATTTCATCATTGCCACAAACAGCGAATCGCGAAAAATAGAGCAAGTCGCGACGCTTATCGCTTTAAAACAATTTGACGAAACAGTGCAGACCAATTCGGCTTCGGTGCCGAAAAAAATAACTCTTGGATTTGTCGGAGACATAATGCTTGACCGCGGGATGAAAAGCAGTGTGGAGAAATACGGCAACGGCGATTATATTTTCGCTTTTGAAAAAATAAAAGATTATCTCAACGGTTTTGATATTCTGTTCGGAAATTTGGAGGGACCGATATCCGACAAGGGAATTAAATCGGGCTCAATTTATTCATTCAGAATGGAACCGCGTTCGGCAAAATCTCTGAAAGAGGCGGGCTTTGACATTTTGTCGGTCGCCAACAATCATATGGGCGACTGGGGGAGGGTAGCAATGGAAGATACTTTTCAAAATTTAAGAAACGCGGGGATAAATTATTCCGGCGGAGGAGACAATAAGGAAGAGGCTTATGATGTAAAAACGATTCTGGCGGGCGACACGCAAATTGCCTACCTATCTTTCAGCGAATTTGGAAAAGGTTATCTTGAAGCGACGGACAGCTTCGCCGGTATTGCTATTATTTCAGATGAAAAACTAAAGTCTGGCGTGGAAAAAGCCAGAGCTGAAAACGACATTGTGATAGTGTCTTTCCACTTCGGCGAAGAATACAAAAAAGAGCCGAGTAATTATCAGAAAATCATCGCACGGAAAGCCATTGACTATGGAGCCGACTTGGTCGTCGGACATCACCCTCATGTCGTGGAAACGATAGAAATTTACAAAGACAAGTATATTGCATACAGTTTGGGAAACTTTGTCTTTGACCAGCATTTTTCAAAAGAGACGATGGAAGGACTAGTGCTCAAAGCAACGATTGAAAATAAAAAAATCGCCGATGTCTCTTCTGACAAAATCATAATAAACAAATACTATCAGCCGGAGCTTGCGGCCGACTCGTTGGAATAGCGATTATTTAAAGGTTTTTCCTCAATTATTTTTTTAACATAAGCGTTAAGATCTATTTTTTGAGAATTATCCTGTATGAAAGCGAACAAACTTTTGAACGTTTGGACAATGGAATTATTTTTTATAAAAATCACTTTTTCTTCTTCCGGATTAACGATAAAAACATAATTGCCGCACATTATGATATCTATATAAAAATCAATAAACCGATCGGGAACAATGTGCGTGACAATGAGCCTGTCGGCGTGAGATTCCAATTCGTCTACTGTTAACTTTTTAAAAATATCCAAAGCGCTTTCTCCGATTATTCCTTCCATAATGACGCCTTTCCTCTTAAAGGCTTTGTGAAAATCAAAAAAGTACTCCCTCTCTATTTTTTCAAGCGCTCTTTTGGCCGATTTATTTCCCTGAATGACATAGACTCTTTCGTTGCGGCCGACCTTTAGAATATTTTTGTATGCTTCTTTGATTCTTTCTTTTCCGTTATACATCTCTACTCCAATGCCTTGTCCCTCAATGCCTCCCAATATATCCGTCTTGCTTTCAAAATCTGACAGCAATTTTCTTAGCCTTTGGGAAAGAGCGGTTTGAGAGAAAATTTTCCACTCGTAATGGCCGTTTACGGCAATTCTTTCAACCAGTTCTCTTTTAGCCATTTTCTTCAATAAAAAATGAACGGTGGTTCTGGGAATTTTTGTTTCTAAAGCGATATTTGTAACGGTGGAATGCGGAATTGAGCCAATAAAGTCAATGACTCTAGTCTCTTCTTTGGATAACGCCAGTAATTTTATGGCTTCTTTGTTGAACATATTTTTGTTTTTGCGGACTTGTTGAAATAAATTCAAATTTATGACAATTTTCTTGTCAAGTTTTTGAATAAAATAAGGCTCAAAACAAGCCTTTTTTAAAAATATAAAAAATTGTTGATATTTTATTGTTCTTAGGTGTAATCTCACATCAGATTTGTGATTAGCACATTTACATTAATTTAATTGAAAAACCCTCGTAAAATTTTACTATCTGAAGAATAGAAGAAAGGAGTGAATATGCTTATGGGTGGTAGCTTCTCATCAGATGAAACTACAACAGAGCCAAAACCTAGAAAAAAAGGAGCTAGAATAGAGTATGTCAGTAAGGAGGCAACAGAAGATATGATCCCGTATTGTCAAACCATAAAAAACACAGCGTTTTTAATTTACAAAGGGGAAATAATTGCTAAAGGTTATCCCAGAAGAGGCGAAATTTCGGCATTAGAATCACTTGTTTGTTTGTATCCAGATTTATTCACCCGAAATGAATCCAAAATTAAAAAGAGAAAGAGGGGGGTGTAAAATGTCTTATGAAACACTTGAAAAAGTTTCTTCGCTGGTAGAGGCTCAAAAAAGCGCAAGAGCGCGGGCTCTTGCAAAAAAAATTAAAGACCCCTATTGGCGGTCAGTGTCTTTTTCAACTATTTTTGCGCTAACGGCCAAAAAAGAAGATATGAAGGAAGCGATTGATTCTTTTAAAAAGATAAATCGCAATGATGAGTTGTATGATCAAAAGCGCAACAAGGCAATGCAAGTCATGAAAATAGCCAAAAAAAAGGTGGAAAAGACGCATCCCGAAAGCAAGTTTAAAAAGGATTTAGAAGAAACTATGAAAGAACTTGGACCGCTACTTTTCTTAAAATGACAATGTATAATCATAACACCCTGCACAAATACTAACGCGCAGGGTGTTTTTTTATAAACACTGCCAATTCAGAGTTAGGGGCTGATTTATTGGAAGAAACTTCGACAAAATCATTCTTGTTGCGTGATATAATCCGCCTATGAAAAAATATTCAGTGCGAAAAGAAATACCGGATAGTGCGAGAGAAAATCTAGAATCATATCCGGAAATTTTGAGGCGTCGGAAATTTTGAGGCGTTTGCTTTTTTATCGGGGAATAGAAAACAACGATGATGCGGAAAAATTTCTGAATCCCGATTATGACAGCGGGACTCACGACCCATTTCTTATGAAAGATATGGATAAAGCGGTTGAAAGAATTTTGAAAGCGATTGAGCAAAATGAAAAAATAATAATTTACAGCGACTACGACGCAGATGGGATTCCGGGCGCAGTCGTCCTCCATGACTTTTTTAAAAAAATCGGTTTTAACAATTTTGAAAATTACATTCCGCACAGGCACGAAGAAGGATTCGGACTAAATATGGAAGCGGTGGAGGAGTTCGGAAAAAGTGGCGCAAAACTTTTGATAACAATAGACTGCGGAATCGCCGATGTGAAAGAGGTGGAACGGCTGAATGAGTTGGGGATTGATGTCATCATCACCGACCATCACGAGCTTGGAGAAAAGATCCCGCCCGCATACGCGATTTTAAATTCCAAGCAAACGGAATGTTTTTATCCGGAAAAAATGCTATGCGGAGCGGGTGTTGTGTTCAAGCTCGTTCAAGCATTGATAAGCAAAAAAAATATTGATTGGCAATTGAAAGAAGGCGCGGAAAAATGGTTTTTAGATATGGTCGGACTCGCCACGCTTTCAGATATGGTTCCTCTTACCGGAGAAAACAGGGTCTTCGCTTACTACGGTTTGAAAGTTTTAAGAAAATCTCCGCGCGTCGGACTTATGAAACTTTTGAGGAAAATTAAAGTTGAGCAGAAGAATATTACCGAAGATGATATCGGTTTCACGATAACTCCCCGAATAAACGCCGCTTCAAGAATGGATGCGCCGATGGACGCTTTCAGGCTTCTTGCGACATCCGATGAGACATTGGCTGACGAGTTAAGTTCTCATTTGAATAAAATAAATGACGAGAGAAAAGGACTGGTCGCGTCAATGGTCAAAGAGATGAAACATATCATTTCATCGCGCGCGGATGGCGCGGAGAAAAAAGAAGCGATTGTGATGGGCAATCCGAAATGGAAACCGTCGCTCTTGGGACTTGCCGCGAATACTCTTATGCAAGAAAATTTTTGTCCGGTATTTATTTGGGGAAGAGAGGGAGAAAATATTTTGAAAGGCTCGTGTCGTTCACCGGGAAATGTGAGTCTGATCAATCTGATGAAGTCCTTGCCGAAAGGAATTCTCCGCGACTATGGCGGACATTCTATGTCTGGCGGTTTCAGCGTGAGCCACGAAAAAATTCATTTGCTTGAAGAAGAAATAATCAGCGCGCTCAAGAAAATAAAAATTGAGAGTGGTGAATTTTCACAGGAAATTTTCATAGACAAAAAATTATTTGTTGATGACGTGAACTGGGAAACTTATAACATTCTTGAGAAACTCGCACCGTTCGGCGCGGGCAATCCGAAACCCCTCTTTCTTTTTGAAAAAATAGAAATCGCGAGCGTGAAAAATTTCGGCAAAGAAAAAAATCATTTGGAAATTTCTTTCAGAAAAGAAGACGGCAAAAATATTTCCGCCATCGGATTTTTTATGAAAGGCGATGAATGGGGAATAGAACTTAAAGAAGGAGAAAAAATAAATCTGGTCGCCACGATGGAGAAATCAATGTTCCGCAATTTTCCGGAGTTGCGACTTCGCATTGTGGATATATTGTAAAGGCTATCATTTTCCACTTTATAAACTTTATAACTTGATGAACTTTATAACTATTCGCCCGTGTTATAATTTACCCTGTTAAATAATTTTAAATTTTTTAATGTTTTACTACACTTATATTTTAAAATCCTTAAAGGACAATAAAATGTATACTGGTTACACAAAAAATTTAAAATTACGATTTGAGCGGCACAATAAAGGTCTGGTAGAATCGACTAAAGACAGAAAACCATTTACACTTATGTATTATGAAGCTTGTTTGAATCAGCAAGATGCTACTCACCGCGAAAAATATTTAAAAACTTACAATGGAAAGAGGTTTATCAGAAACAGGCTCAAATCGTATTTAACAGGGTGAATTATGAAAAACGAAATTTTAATCTGGAGCGACGGGTCATCAAGAGGCAATCCGGGACCGGGAGGGTGGGGGGTTGTAATCGTTTCACCAGAAAAGGAAGTCGTTGAGCTTGGCGGCGGAGAGGAACATACGACGAATAATAAGATGGAGCTTGCGGGAGCCATTTCCGCTCTCTCTTATGTTGAGAAAAATATTTCTTCAAACCTGAATCACATAGGACTTGAGCAGTTGGATGCAGTTCAAGGCGCGAGTGAGAAGCGACCGAGCCATACTTCGCAGTATGGTGAGGGAGCATCGGAGCGAAACAACGAAGAAATGCGCCAAATTCTCAAGTCCTATCATATATTGATTCACACCGACTCAAGTTATGTGATAAACGGAATTACAAAATGGGTGCATAACTGGCGAAGAAATAATTGGCTGACTTCAGAGAAAGAAGAAGTTTTGAATCGCGATCTTTGGGAAAAATTATTTTCTCTCACTCAAGACAAAAAGATTGAATGGAAATATGTCGCCGGACACAGCGGGACCCCGGGCAACGAAAGATGCGATGATATCGCCACGGCATACGCCGATGGAAACAATCCTTCCCTGTACAAGGGAATGCTGGCAAATTATTCCGTTCCGCTTTTTGACCTCTCAAAAGTTTCATCGGCGGACAAAAAAAGTAAATCGCGGTCTAAAGCGAAAGCTTATTCATATTTGAGTATGATTGACGGAATAATTATGAAACACAAGTCGTGGGGAGAATGCGAAAAAAGAGTCAAAGGCAAAAGCGGAGCGAAATTTAAAAAAGCTTTAAGCGCTGAAGAGGAGGAAGAAATTTTAAAAGAATGGGCTGTAACTGTGAATTACAAAACTCCGTTATGAGCGGAAACTTGCACAGCACGGCGGCGCGACCTGCCCGCCAATGCCTGAGCGATTACAGTGGTAATCTTAATCTTAATAAAGTTCCACATTTGTATTATAATCTTTTTGCAATACATGGCGCATTGGGGCGAAGGCAGGCGGGGCAGAGCAAATTTTCAGCAGATTTCAGCAGAAAATTATGCGTGTTCCGCGAATAATGGAGTTTCGTAATTCACAATCTGTAAAGTAAAAAACGGGACAAGTTCCACAGAACTTGTCCCGTCTAATCTTCTCCGCCCAAAAACGAACACTCGAAATATTCGTCTAAGTGTTTAAGAGAGTTTTCGTCATTTAATCCCCACGCAATTAGAAAAATCATATAGGCTCCGACGGATGCCAATTTCAAATCCTGAAGTTTAGGATCAAATTCTGAAGCATATGGATTTTTTTCTTGCCAATCTTTAAGTTTCCTATTTGCGCTAAGAAAACCTTTCGTAGCAAGATTGGCGAGATTGGCAGTACGATAAAATTTTAGGCTACTTATAAAGAACAAGAATGGCAGACTCCCAAGAATTACAGCTGAAAAAATTATCATTTGGTAAAACCTCCTTTCTTCAATTAGAATAAATTATATTTGCAATAAGTCAAAGAAAAAAGCTAGCATTTAGAAATGGAAAATGCAAAACCGTTTTATATCCTTGCTTTCGGATTCACGGGCGGAATATTTTTGAACTCGTTTCACAAGATGGGTTTTTCTTTTTTCCTTTTATCTTTGCTTATTTCTTTGGCGATATTTGTTTATGGAAAATTTCTACACTCTGACGCATTAAACAAAAAGACGATTTTTCTAGCATCTTTTTTTATTTTCGCTTTCGCTCTAGGATTATTGCGATATGAAATTAAAGACTTGCCCAACCGAGACACAATGCTCCAAGAAAATCTAGAACAGAAAGTGATTGTGGAAGGCGTTGTTTCGGACGAGCCGGACAAAAGAGAGAACGGAGTCAGACTGACTGTAAGTTTCCAAAATATTATAGATGAGGAAAAAACTTTTCCGGTAAAAGCCAAAGGTATAATGACCGCCGATTTTTATCCCGAATACCGCTACGGCGACATCTTAAGAATAGAAGGGAAACTCAAGAAACCGCAAAATTTTCAGAATGAAAACGGAAAAACTTTTGACTATGTTTCTTATTTGGGTAAGGACGATGTTAGCTATGAAATATCTTTTCCAAAGATTGAGATCATCTCGCGAGGGAACGGCAATTTTATAAAAGCGAAATTATACGATTTTAAAAATAAATTCATCGGTAATTTCAGCCAGTCCATACCCGAGCCGCACTCGTCTCTCTTAAGCGGACTTCTTCTTGGGGCGAAACAATCGCTAGGAAAAGACTTGCTGGAAGATTTCAGAAAGGCGGGGGTGATACACATCATCGTTTTGTCGGGCTACAACATCACGATAGTTGCTGAAGCAATTATGTCCGCTTTTTCTTTTCTTCCGAAATTCGGCAGTATCTCTTTCGGCGCCTTGGGCATTGTCCTCTTCGCGATTATGACCGGCGGAAGCGCGACTGTCATCCGTGCCTCGGCGATGGCGCTTTTGGTCGTCCTTGCCAGAGCGACAAGAAGGCAATACGACATCACTCGCGCTCTAATCATCGTCGGACTTTTTATGCTTGTTCAGAATCCCAAAATTCTTGTTTTTGATTCGTCGTTTCAGCTTTCTTTTCTCGCCACGCTCGCTTTGATTTATGTCTCGCCGATAGTGGAGAGAAAATTGCAATTCATCACGCCAAGATTCAAGCTCCGAGAATTCGCCACCGCCACAATCTCAACCCAGATTTTCGTCCTGCCACTTCTTCTTTATAAAATGGGGGAGCTGTCGCTCGTCGGACTGCCCGTCAATATTTTGATTCTGGCTTTTATTCCTCTCACTATGCTTTTCGGTTTCTTGGCGGGAGCGGTGTCTTTCATAAGCGTCGCGATTTCTCTCCCATTCGCTTTCATTTCTTACGCCCTCCTTTCCTACGAACTAAAAATTGTAGAAATTTTTTCCTCCCTCCCCTTCGCCTCAATCTCAATCCCGTATTTCCCGATGTGGCTTATGATCGGGGTTTATGCGGTGTATGGGGTGGTGATTTATAGGATGAGAGATATTGCAAACTCCATCAGCACAGAACATTAAACGACCCAATTAGTCCATTATTTATTCGCCTGAACGGGCTTTAAAAAGTGTTCCTAGTACATTAGAAACTAGGAACTAAAAAAAAGAATGTCATCACAAAATCTAATGATTGATTTTACCATCCGGATCAATGTGAGTAATGCAGAAAAATTGACCGCGTTGATATCCAAAAACACGAAATAAGTCGGCTTGTTCGACACGAAAATGAAAATAATACTGCTCGACAAATTTTCGTTCCGATGAATTTTGTGTGTGAATGAGAGTGAAATTTTCGCTATCTGGCCTTTCTGTTGTTATCCCATTTTTTCGCGGAAGACTGGCAAACTGACCCCAAGTTAGTTTTTCAATATGCTGAAGTCTTTTAAGAAAATTTGAGGCATCTTCCCGAGTCAGATTAAAAAGAATATTTTTTGTCTAGTGAACAATCGCATATAGAAAAAATCACCTTGGATTCAGCGTATTGAAGATCAAATTTTGTCGGCGTTTCTAGTTCATCCATAGGCAGGCGCCCTATCTTGCCTATTTGTTCAGCAGTGGAGCGTAATATTCTTTAATCGCTTTGTTAGAGATAATTTTACTTGTTGATTTATTCGCTTCTTTCCACGGAGTGTGAGCGTGGGTAATATCCACCAACTTGCTTGCGGAGTATCCGCCAAAAGTCCCCCAAACTTTTTTAAGGGTTTCCTTATCTTCATCGGACAAAGATGATTTGTCTTCCTCGCAAATAATCGGATTGCTTCCATTGTGTCGAAATTTTCGATAAACATCCGGGACAACAGGTCCGTATTCCCATGCTTCAATATTATCGGAAAAAAGCGGTTTGCCGATTTTTGACAAATAATACGCCTGCGCGAAATAAAGCACCTTTTGGAGCTTTAGGTTTGTTATTCCTTCTCGTTCTTTGTTGTCGCCTACAAACGCTTGCGAAGCAAGGTATATAAAATACTTGGCGACATTGCCAGCAGTATACGGAGATTTTATGGGACGAGTGATCATTGATTACAGTATAGCAAATGATAATTGTCCAGCAAGCGAAATTTTCCTAAGCACAAAAAATAAAAGGTGTCCGACACCCATTACCCTCTCCCTCATTATTTTGTTGTCTTTAGCTTGGTTTAACAATAACTTTAATCATAAGTTAGTAAAAATGAGTAAAATTATAACGAAGATTGTGATAGATATTATCGTTACAATAAACCATGGCAAATATGCTATGAACGAATTTCGTTTTTGGGAAATAGTTTTTTGTCCATCACCAATCCTTTCTATATTTTTTCGCGTGTTCCTCTGCTTGTTCAAATTCGTAAAGATAGCCAATCAAACTAATTGGAATAAATACAAGCAAGACAATAAGTAAAACGCGTACACAAATTGTTAATGGCAATAAATTTTCTCCAAATGTTGCAACTACTAAAAGTGTTGCTGATAAAGCACTGACTTGAGGAAGCAACTTATATCTTTCCCAAACTGAATCTCGTAATAACTCATGAAAAATTTCTAACCTCCTTAAATCCATTTCCCGTTTTTCCTCTTGATCCATATTTTAAATAATTATTTTTTTAGTTTCTTAAAAAACACTTAAAATACTTGCCATTTAATCGTGTCTCTACCAATTTTCCCAAATCGGTCTCTTACTTCTACAGTCGCCCTGTGCATGCCTCGGCTGTATTGAGTTGTGCTTACATCCCATTTCTGTAGATTCCCTGCAATACTATAATTTTCGTCCCAATTAAGACCATCACTGTCATCAAGATCAATTCTATACTCAAGTTCGTCATTGTCTGGGTCTGTCGCTTTAGCTATAAAGAGAAATGTTGTCCCCCCTGGTGCTGATGTAGGATCGACTGAAAGTCTGACTATCGGTGCTCCGTTTAGAGCTAGGTTTCTCGCTTTTTTGTTTGCCAATATTGGCAAATCGCTAATGTTAATAATATTGTTAATACTCTGTATCATTCCCTGGATTTCATAATTTCCTAATTTTACAGCTGTCGGAATTCCCATGACACAAAGATTGTTTTTATATTCTGCTATTGCTAATCCGCCAGAATTTCCGCTATCGACTTTTGCTGTGACAAAATAATTGTAATCGGGATAGATACTGGTTGGATTATCATCGTAAGAAGAGATTATACCATTTGTTACAGTCAAGTTTATTGATGTAACATCACCAGCTTGAGTTTGTGTCATCGTTTGTGTTGTGGCTGGGAAACCAATGACGAAGACTGAAGTGGCGAGTGGTAAATATTTTGGACAAGGTTTGAAACTTTCATCTATCAAAGGAACACCATCTGTTACCCCGTTATTATATGTGACTTTCTTCAATCCAATTATTGCATAATCAATAATCTCATTAATTTCAACTAAAGCGCTACCAATATCCAAATTATATATTGCTCCGTCGGGCTTATCCGTATCGGAATTATTTGGATTGTCATAAAGCAATTGACACCTCACCGCTCCCTCGATAACATGATAGTTCGTTAGAAATTGGTAATTATTATATTTCCATATTGATCCCGAACCTGACCAACTATTTCCTTTCCCATCATTACATGAAATGTAGCCAACATATTTAAGATATTTGTTGATATTATTTATTGAATTATCGGTCACCGGCTTTTCTACTGAATAGCTTTGATATTGTCTCACCCCCCAATACCCTCCACCTCCTAAAACTAAAGCGCCAGCGAAAATTGCGATAAGAAGTAGTATTTGAATAAATCCTTTTTGGTTTGTCATTCTATAAAATACCCAATATCCTTATTATAAATCTTCGCAAAGGTTTGAAGTTCAATAACATCAACCCTTTGCTGTCACGATTCAACATTGGAAATATGTGATTGAGGGCGCTTCAATTTCTTGGCGACTTGCACTTGTGTCAATCCAGCATCCTCGCGAGCTTTCCTCAATCTCTCGACAAAGTAGGCGTACTTTTTGGTGTGAATTGACTTGACCATAATACTATTATCGCCTGTGCAAATAATCAATGAAATTGAAATTTTAATTCCATCCTTAATGTTTCTGACAAATATTTATTCTTTGAATATTTAATAATCTTCACCTTTTGGAAACCACATCGTTCATAGACTTTAATTGCCCTGAAATTGGTTGGTCTTACCTCCAAATAAATTTTAGAGATTCCGTTTTTTTTCGCCCTCCCAATAAGAATCTTGATTGCTCTTGAGCCAAGGCCTTTACTCCAATATTTTTTCTCTCCAATTACAATCTGCGTTTCGTGCCAATCATTTTGCTTTTTAACTAATGATATATGACCAATAACTTCTTTGTCCGCAATCACCATAAAATTATAATCATTTTTGTTGTTTAGTATCGCCTGAAAATATTTATTAACTTCTTGATCTGAAATCATTTTTAGAATACCGCTTGTCAATTTAAGCAGTCCTTTGTCCCTCCACCATTTCGCAAAATAATTTTTGTCAGACGGCTTGATTTTTCTCAAGTGAATTTTAATCATAAATAAAAAAATAGGGCTGAGAGCAGTATATCACTTTCTCTCAGCCCTGCGCACACTTCCACTTGATTAGTGGCAGTTGCTAGGTCGCCGACAAGTGCAGAGCACCTTCCTCTTTGGAAGACTCTTCACCGTCAGATTCAGACTTTTCTTCATCTGCGACTTCATTGCTATCACCCCCTTTCTGTCTAATTTAGTTTGAAATCACGCCAACGCAGTTTCGGTATCTATTTCTCGAAGTTGTTCGGTGAGAAGTTCGCAAGTCATTTGACGATAGAAATCACACATCCGTTCAATTTTCGCGGTGTTGGTTGCGCGAGAGAATTCTTGAGTAATCACGCACCCTCCTCCGCATTGGCCTTCAATCATACATCCTTTGCACATTTTCATCGTGCCTGTTAGATGTTCACGAACAAAATTGGAGTATCGGCTATCAGAAGCGCAGAACGACTCGATTTGAGAAATTGTTCCGAGCCGTGTCGCGCTATAACCGCATCCGTAAATATCCCCTGAAGGACTAACGCACATATTATTTCCCCGAACCATTCCACAGAATGCGACATGCGAATCCAGCGTTGAATCATTTAGATTCTCGGCTGGTCTGGACCAAAAACCGGCAATTTCAATATCGAGATTTTTGGCATATTGCCGTAAATACATTAATTTACCGACAATATTTTTAATTGGTGTTTGAACCATACCGATAATATCAATATCGATTCGAACTTCCTTCATGTCTCGGTCATTAGCCCAATCAATTATTTTTTCATCTATGAACTGGAAATTCCAATCGTTGATCGTGACGGCTATACCCTTCATTGGATAACCTTTTTCTGCCAGATTTTCAAATCCTTGCGTAATGATTTCAAATGTACCACCTCCGGATTTTGTAAGTCTTACAAGATCGTTACCATCACGAAGACCATCTAGACTTGATGCTATTTCTACATTATATTCTTTAAGTTTTTCCGCGATTTTGGGAGTAATCAAAGAGGCATTTGTGTTGATTGAAAAACAAAAATCAAACTCTCTGCCGTAATTCAATTGACAATATTCAAGCACTTGCTCGATTACTTCCCACGCAAGAATAGGTTCACCTCCTCCAAAATTTATTTCCGCTATCTTTTTACTGTGCTTTCGTAAAATCTTTAGATATTTTTCTATTGTTTCTTTTGCAATCTCGAAATTCATGAATTTTTTCGGATTTTTTACCCTATCAGACATTTCGAGATTATTAAAGTGAACGCAATACGAACATCGAAAATTGCACGCCTCGGACATAATGAGTTCAAGGTAATTGATAAGAGATCCGTCATTGATGAATTTTTCTCGCCCTTTCATATGCTTCGCAAGAAACTTTCTTTCGTCAAAATATCTCGGGATAAGATAGTAACTTTCAATCAAATCTTGGATGGCTTTTCTGCTATTTTTGTCGCATTTGTATTCATCAAGAACAGAATTGAGCTGATGCGGACTGGAGAAAACATCAAGGAAGGATAATATTTCCGTTGAAACAATTTTGGGATTTCCAAAAAGAGAATGCCAAATTATTGCTTTATCTTTACTTTTAACTATTTGAATAAACTGCGATTTGATCAGGGTTTTATCTTTTGTAGTTAACATTTAGACACATCCTTTCGTTAAGATTATGATTCTATAGTTTATAAAAGAGCTTATATTACTGATTTGTTTATATCACCATTTGTCTGAAAATGTCAATTACAATTCAAAATCTTGATATTATAAAATTTTCTACGCAACAATTTTAGCTCGCTCTTATAACTTCAGTAATCATGCATAATTTTCTTAAAATTCTCCTCCGCGACATCCCAATTTATATTTTCAAAAAAGGCTGAGATGTATTCTTTTTTTTGAGAGGGGAGATAGTCAATCATAAAGCTATGCTCCCACATATCGATTCCCATTATGAAAGAGAGACCTGAGAGATTACCGAGGTGGTGTTCGTCAACCCATGCGTTGAGCAGGCTTTTTGTTTGCGGGTCATAGAATAAAACTGCCCAGCCGATGCCGCGAGTCGTGGCGACTGTCTTGAATCGGGTAAGCCAATTTTCAAAACTGCCCCAAGTTTCAGTAATTTTTTCTCTAAGTGGGCTTTTGTCGTCCAAAGATTTCGCTCCGCCTTCGAGTAAGCGGAAATAATATTCGTGATTCCTCATCCCGCAAAACTCAAAACCAAAACGCCTTTGAAGCTCGCTTGTCGCATAAGCGTTTTTCTCTGCATCTTTGGGCATTTCTTCAATCTTTTCAAGAATCAAATTGGAATTTTTCACATATCCGGCATAGAGCTTGAGATGCTCCTCAATATTCTTCGCCGATATTCCTTTCAAGACAGGTAAATCAAATTTTATTTCTTCAAATTTTTTCATAATTTTATGTTAGACTATTGATAATAGAAAAATTGTATCATAAGCGAGAATATGATTTATGCAATTGCATAAATATAAATGGTACATAATTTCAGCTATCGCTGAAATTATGTACCATTTTATAGGTGTCTAGTTATAATTAGAAAAGAAATAGGTATTAATTCAAATTATGACATCGTCCAATAAATTCAAGTTTTATTTTTTGCTCGGATTTTTGGCGGTTAATATTTTCATCTGGCATACGGTCGTGATGGAAGACAGGCGGGGGATGCTGAAAGTTTCATTTTTGGATATCGGGCAGGGTGATGCGATTTTTATAGAAGCACCGAATGGCAATCAGGTCTTGATTGATGGTGGGTCAAATAGAGCGGTATTGAAAGAGCTCGGCAAGGTGATGCCTTTTTACGACAGGACGATTGACGCGGTGATTGCCACCCATCCGGATAAAGACCACATCGGCGGGCTGGTTGAAGTATTAAAAAATTATCGCGCGGATATGGTGATGGAGCCGGGCGTTTCTTCCGACACCGGTGTCTATCAAGAATTGGAGAAAACCATTGCTGACAAAAAATTACCAAGAATATTGGCGAGAAGAGGAATATCGCTTAATCTGGGTGATGGCGCGCGGCTCAATATTTTATTTCCCGACAGAGACACAGACGAATGGGAGACCAACACCGCTTCAATCGTGGCGAAGCTCGTTTACGGCAACAATTCTTTCCTCCTCACGGGCGATTCGCCGACAGCGATAGAAAATTATTTGTCTATGATTGACGGGCGAAATTTAAAAAGCGATGTCTTGAAAGCGGGTCACCACGGCTCCCGAACATCCACTTCGGAATCTTTCGCCAACCTCGTGTCTCCGGAGTACGCGGTCATCTCCGCCGGCAAAAACAACCAATACGGTCATCCGCACAAAGAAGTGCTAGACATTCTGGAGAAAATAAAATCTGTAATACTTAAAACTTACGAAAATGGGACGATTTCGTTTAGTTCGGACGGGGAGCGGATTAGGTTTTAGGTAGTAGGTATAGTAGGTGGTAGGCGGTATGGAAGAGGAAAAAACAACAAAAAAACTAAAAAAGTTTTTCGATCTCATCTCTTTCAATTCCGGCTTGCTTTAAAATGCTTAAAATCGTACCCTTGGGCAAATCTCTGGTGTGATAAGGAATAGTTACTCGTCTTTTACGCTCCTTGTTATAAAAAATATAATGACTTCCTGTTTTATGATCCAATTGAAAACCTAATTTTTCAATCATTTTAATTAACCTCTTTGGGGTTAAAACCGGCAATTTAGGCATAGATGATTTTTTTAGTTTCTATGTTTACTGTGGTTACAAAGTTATCAATATCAGAAGGAATTGATTCTTTGTGTTTTTTAAGGCTATAAATATAGCCCTTAATGGCATCTTTCGCCATCATCTTCGCTTCCTCAAGATTTTTTCCGTAAGTGATGCAACCCGGCAGGCTTGGAACAAGCACAGTAAAACCTCCCTCTTGTTCAGGTCTGAATATCAAATTATAATGCAATGTTTTTGTCATGCTTCAATACTATAACCAGATGACTCAAAAATCAATGATGTTGGACACCGAGTGTCCAACAGAATCACAGCTATCAGCTTTTAGGTTTTAGCTTTTAAAATTCCAAGAGAGCCTTTGAAATTTTAAAAAGATTGGTTTACTCAAGAAATTTGATAAAAAGCGCTTAAAATGCTAGTTTTAAAAAAGAAAGTTATTTAATTTGTTGTTTGAAATTTTATAGGAGGATTGATAATGCGTTATTATCGCTGTTCTATTTTTAACAGATTTGACCGTTTGGTGGGAAAACTAAATGATGAAACGGATCCTTACGGTTCGCTTATTAAACAGGGAAAAGCTACAGATGTTGAAAAGAGATCTTTGGAGGTCTACATTAAGGGAATGGCTGTGCTAAAGCATAGGTATTTCTACTACAAAAAGATAATTTTAGGAAAGATAGGATACTCACAAGAAATGGGAACAGAGTCTACTTACAAAAGCAGGGCTGTATCTGCATTGAAGGCGTGTCATACTAGAGGGTGCGAAATAAAAGAGGATTTCAATATTTTGATAACTATTGAAATTCCACAGAGGTATAAAGGCGACTTAGAGACATTGTTTAAGCTTCAAGAAAAGAAGAAAGAAGAAAAGAGTAAGTTTATGAAAGAGTGCCTTGATATCGCCGTCTCTTCTTATCATGTTTTTGAAAGTATAGAAAATAGCATTGTCTCCGATTGTGAGATGCTCCGTTTTTGTGTTTGTAAGGAGGACGATATGCCCCCATACTTACATGGGTGTATGGAAAAGGGGAAGGATATCCTGATGTTGGACAAAGAGGAACAAGAGAAGATGTGGAATGAAGCGATGGAGAAAACCGGCGAATTCATCGGCTCGCTCATTAAAAACAAGAGGGGGTGAAAAAATCTCTCGAAAAAAAGAGGTAGAGATTGAAAAATCTTTACCTCTTTATATATAAGCCACTATTCATCTAAACAAGCCCCGCTTTCTTAAGAGTGGCATAGGCGCCATTTTTTTGGATGGTTTTGATTGCTTTGGCAGAGAGAGTGAGAATGATAAATTTGTTCAACTCGGGAATGAAAATCCTTTTTTTCTGCATATTGGCATACTTCCTGACTTTTCCTGTCGGGTTGAATTGCGTGGCGCGAGTGCGGTTGCTATAACCGCCGGCGACGAGAGAGCTTTTTTTAGTTATGGGACAAATTTTTGCCATAGATTTTAATTTAAAATTCAGATCTGGATTCCCGCCTGCGCGGGAATGACAGAGCAGATTTGATTTGGATATGCTAACATAAGTTTTATAATATGCAAGAAACGGAAATTATATTTTCAATAATCATACTCATAATGTCGGTGGTTGTGCATGAAGTGTCGCACGGCTACGCGGCATTATTTTTCGGCGACGAAACCGCTCGTTATCAAGGACGGCTAACCTTGAATCCTCTTAAACATCTTGATTTGACAGGTTCTGTCATTGTTCCACTTTTGCTTATTATATCCAAGTCGGGGTTTGTCTTCGGCTGGGCAAAACCTGTTCCGATTAACCCTTATAATTTCAGAAACAGGAAATGGGCGGAGCCGATTGTCGCTTTAGCCGGCCCGCTTTCCAACATTTCATTGGCGATTGTTTTCGGTTTGCTTATAAGATTCGGAGGATATCTTGGCATATTAAGCCCCTCTTTCCTGTATATTGCCGGCTATGTTGTCATAATAAATCTCGTCCTCGCAATATTCAATCTCATACCGATTCCACCGCTTGACGGGTCACATCTTCTTTTTTCCGCTCTTTCCGAAAGATACGCCCGTCTCAAAGAAACGCTTCGCCGTTTCGGTTTCATCTTCGTGCTAATTTTCATAATTTTCCTCTGGCCGTTCCTTGTTAAATACATTTTTTATATAGCGTCGTTAATAACGGGGCAACAGTGAGTCAAAAGTCTATAAAGTTCGTAAAGTTTATAAAGTGAGGACAGGAGTATTTGTAAAAACTTGATAACTTTATGAACTTGATAATTTTTAACTTTTTTGCTTCAGCTTGGTAGCTTAACTAGCCAGAAAAGCTAGTTAATTTTTTTAAAAATAAAATAATTCGCGAGAATGCCGACAATAAATCAATTAGTAAGAAAAAACAGAAAAAAAGTCAGCCGCAAGATTAAAGCGGTGGCTTTGATGCGCAGTTTTAATACCATAAAAAATAGACCTAGATTTTTCCCGTCTCCTTTTAAAAGAGGCGTTTGCGTAAAAGTAACGACCAAAACCCCGAAAAAGCCTAACTCAGCCATTAGAAAAATCGCCAGAGTCAGACTAACTAACGGATTGGAAGTGACGGCTTATATCCCGGGAATCGGACACGCTCTTCAGGAGCACTCTGTTGTTCTTCTTAGAGGGGGAAAGGTGAAAGATGTCGGCCTTCGTTATACTATTGTGAGGGGTATGCTCGACGCGACGGGAGTAGAAACAAGAAGAAAAGGAAGAAGTCAGTATGGGACGAAGAAACCGAAAAAAGATAAAAAATAACAAAAAATGAGAAGAAAGATAAAAAATAAAAAAGAATTGCGGCCAGACTCGGTTTTTAATTCAACCAAAGTCGCGAAATTCACCAATTACATAATGGAAAGAGGCAAGAAAACAGTTGCCCGCAAAATTGTTTACGACGCTATGGAATTAATCAAGGAGAAAACAAAGACGCAAAACCCGCTAGAAATTTTTGACACCGCCCTTAAAAATACTGTTCCTAACTTGGAAGTAAAATCAAGAAGAGTAGGAGGAGCAAATTATCAAGTTCCTATAGAAGTGACACCGCAAAGAAAAATAGCCCTGTCGATGAAATGGATTATTGACGCCGCGAGAAACAAGAAAGGGGCATCTATGAGCAAAAAGCTTGCGGATGAAATAATAGCCGCCAGCAAAAACGAAGGCGAGGCGGTCAAGAAGCGAGAAAATACCCACAAAATGGCCGAGGCCAACAAGGCATTTGCCCACTTTGCGTGGTAGGTTTGTGGGAAGCAAAGTAGCTTTTTAGCTTGTAGCTGTTTAGGGAAGATTAGGATTTAGAAAACCTAAAAAGCTAAACAGCTACAAGCTACCTACCTTCTTCAAATTTCTTCCTAAAAAGCTAATAAGCTACAAGCTAAATAGTTAAAAAATTATGAACAGAGACTATCCATTGGAAAAAGTTAGAAATTTCGGGATTATCGCCCATATTGATGCCGGAAAGACGACGACTTCCGAGCGTATTTTGTATTACACAGGTTCGTCCCACAAGATAGGAGAAGTGCACGAGGGTGAGGCGACCACTGACTGGATGGAGCAGGAAAAAGAGAGAGGCATCACCATCACCGCCGCCGCTATCACTTGTTTTTGGGTGCCAACTTATGAAAAAGGCGATGCGAGCAAAAAGCACAGATTTAATATTATTGACACGCCGGGACATGTGGACTTCACTGTGGAAGTGGAACGCTCTCTTAAGGTTTTGGACGGCGGAGTAGTCGTCTTTGACGGAGTGGCTGGCGTTGAACCTCAATCGGAAACAGTCTGGAGGCAAGCTGACAAATACCATGTCCCGCGAATCTGCTTTATCAATAAATTAGACAGAACGGGCGGAAGTTTTGAAAAATCTTACAAATCCATCTTGGACAGGCTCACTAAAAACGCCGTGAGAATGCAGATTCCAATCGGCGAGGAAGATAAATTTGAAGCCGTGATTGACCTTCTCAAAATGAAAGCTTATTACTTTGAAGGAGATATGGGCAGTACGATAAGAGAAGAGGAAATCCCGTCAACTCATATTGAAGACGCTAAAAAATTCAGAGCGGAGCTGGTAGAAAAAATCGTTGCTGAAGATGATACGCTGATGAGCGACTACTTGGATGGAAAGGAAATAGCCGTCGCTGATCTAAAAAGAGTTTTGAGAAAAGCCACTATTGGCGAGAGAATCGTGCCTGTCTTTACAGGTTCAGCCTTAAAAAATAAAGGCGTCCAGCTTGTTCTTGACGGGGTTATTGATTATTTGCCGTCGCCCCTTGATATTCCTCCGGTGAAAGGCGCGGATCCGAAAACGGGCGAGCCTATGGAAAGAAAAGCGTCAGACAGCGAACCGTTTGCCGCGCTGGCTTTCAAGTTGCAGTCAGACCCTTATGTCGGACAGCTTACTTATTTCAGAGTTTATTCCGGAACGATAGAATCGGGTTCGTATATTTACAACGCAACGACAGGCGAAAAAGAGAGACTCGGAAGAATCGTCCGAATGCACGCCAATCAAAGAGAGGAAGTCAAAAAAGTTTTTGCCGGAGAAATAGCCGCGGCTGTCGGACTCAAAAATACAAAAACCAGCCACACTCTTTGCGATGAAGAAAAACCAATTTTACTGGATAAGATTATATTTGCCGAGCCTGTCATATCTTTGAGAATTGAACCTAAAACAAAAGCCGATCAAGAAAAAATGGGTTTCGCGCTCAAGAGGTTGTCTGATGAGGACCCTACTTTTAAAGTGAAATCAGACACCGAGACTGGCGAGACTCTTATAATGGGAATGGGAGAGCTTCACCTTGAAATTATGGTAGACAGGATGAAAAGGGAATTCAGCGTGGAATCGAATGTCGGCAAGCCTCAAGTCGCCTACAAAGAAACAATTATTTCTGAAGCAGAGGCGGAACACAAATACATCAAGCAGTCAGGAGGAAAGGGTCAGTACGGACATGTCAAAATCAAAATCAAACCTCTTCCAAAACTTGATCCCGATGCAAAAGTCTCGAAAAATACCAAGAGGTCAGAAGGATTTGAATTTATAAACTCAATCAAAGGAGGTGTTATTCCTATAGAATTTATTCCTGCCGTTGAAAAGGGCGTGAGAGAGGGTATGGAAAGAGGAATTCTAGCGGGATACAAAGTGGTTGATATATCTTGTGAATTGCTTTTCGGTTCCTATCACGATGTTGACTCATCCGAAATTGCTTATAAAATTGCCGCCTCTCAAGCTTTTCAAGACGCCGCCAAGCGCGCGAAGCCTGTTATTCTTGAGCCGATTATGAAAGTGGAAGTCGTGACGCCGGAAAAGTTTATGGGCGACATTACCGGCCACTTGAGCTCAAAGCGCGCCCAGATTGAAGGTATGGAAGAGAGGGGAATGAACAAGGCCATAAAAGCTAAAGTTCCTCTATCAGAAATGTTCGGCTATGTGACGACCCTCCGTTCAATGTCCGAAGGCCGCGCCTCATCAACAATGGAATTTGACCACTACGACATCGTCCCTCCGAATGTCGCCCAAGAAATAATTGAGGCGAGAAAATGAAGAGTCGCTCGCATTCTCTTTTTAAAAACACGAATATCCGTCTGCTGATGGATTTCTCTGCTCGTCAATCAAGAAAATAATCAACTTAAGAAAGTTGTTATTTTCTAATTTCCTGCGCAAGGTTTTTAAAAAGAGAAGGCTTGCTTTAATCGGTAAGAAAAAGAAATTTGAAATTGACACATAAAGTCCATTGTATATACTATGGATATATGAAAACGATGATCAACATAAAGGCGGACAAGGAAGTGAAAGAAAACGCGCAGGAGTTGGCAAGGGACTTGGGACTGCCTTTGAGCGGCATAATAAACGCGTTGCTTAAAGAATTTGTCCGAAACAGAAGCGTGTCTTTTTCCGCCGTCCCAAGGATGACTCGCGCCCTTGAAAATGTCTTGGGTAGGGTGGAAGATGACATTAAAAAGGGCAGGAATATGTCGCCTGTTTTTTCTTCTGCTGAAAAAGCCAATGAATACCTCGATATTTTATGAAAATAATATTTCATAAGAATTTTGAAAAACAATACAAAAAGTTTCCCGACAAGACGAAACAGAAAGTAAAAGAAAGGAACATTTTGTTTGGAAAAGATCCATATGATCCGATATTGAATAACCATGCCCTAAACGGCAAATATATGGGTTATAGGAGTATCAGTATTACCGGAGATATAAGAATAATCTACAAATTTTTGGACAAAGACACGGCTTTGTTTTCAGAAATAGGCACTCACAGCGATTTGTATTCCTAAACAGCCTAAAAAACGAAAAAATTTGCGGAAAATATGTATTTATGCTATCGTAGCAATGTTATGCTTACAAAGACAAAAAAAACAAAAATCATAAAGGAAGTGGCGATTCACGACAAAGACACGGGCTCTCCTGATGTTCAAATCGGCGTTTTGACGAAAAGGATTGAAGAATTGGCGGCTCATCTTAAGAAAAATCCGAAAGACAAGCACTCAAGACGCGGACTTTTGGGGATGGTTGCTGATAGGCAGACTCATATGAAATATCTCCAGAAGACAAACATAAGAAGATACAATTCCTTGATGAAAAAATTGGAATTAAAGAAAAGCTAATATAAATTTAGCTTCTTTTCCTAAAACCTACAACCTAACACCTAATTAAACTATGTCAGTCATCAAACACAAAGAACAAAGAGTCGGTATTTTTATTGATACTCAAAATCTCTACCACAGTTCCAAAAATCTATATAATGCTAAAGTGAACTTCGGTCAAATCGTCAAAGATGCTCTGGCGGGAAGACGGCTGGTGCGCGCGGTGGCTTATGTCATCACCACCGAAAGTGGCGAGGAGAAAAGCTTTTTTGAAGCGCTGGAAAAAGTCGGGATTGAAACGAAGACGAAAAACCTCCAGATTTTTGCCGGTGGCGCAAAAAAGGCGGATTGGGATGTCGGACTTGCTGTTGATGCGATAAAGCTCGCTCCAAAACTTGATACGGTGATCATAATTTCCGGCGACGGAGACTTTATCCCGCTCGTGGAATATCTTCAAGTTAATGAAGGATGTCAGGTGGAAGTTATCGCTTTTGGAAAATCTGCATCAGCCAAACTCAAAGAAGCCGCCGATGATTTCATAGACCTAGACCAAAATGCCAGAAAATATCTTATGGGCTTCGGCGGGGGAAGGGAGAGGGGGAGGAAATAGAAATAATTCGTTCTAATAACTTGCAGGATAGAATTTTTAAAGATGGAAAAGATTGATGTAGAAAAATTATTGTCACAACTTGAAGAAAAAAGACCGGTTTTTCATTCAGAAGCTGATCTCCAACATGAACTGGCGTGGTTGTTGCATAATGAATTTCCAAGATCAAGTGTCAGATTGGAAAAACCATACACAAGTGAAAGCGGAAAATCAGAATATGTTGATATTTTTGCAGGCATTATTGGTAAAAAATATTTCATAGAATTAAAGTACAAAACCAAGGAACTGAAACCGAAGAAGGAAATTAATGGGGAAAAATTTCATCTCAAAAATCAAGGTGCTCAAGATTGTGGGCGTTATGATTTTTGGAAAGATGTTTCAAGAATAGAATCCAAAGTTGCTGAAACTAATAATAGTTTTGGGTATGTAATATTTTTAACCAACGACCATTCTTATTTAAGAGAACCAAGAAAAACAAGTCTAACTTATAATTACAGAACGACAGATGGCAGAAAAGTCACTAAGTGTAGTTTAGGATCACTTAAGGGGTATAATAAAGGCAGAGAAAGAAACATAAAAATAAAAAATTCTTATGAAATTAAATGGAAAAATTACGGCAATCATGATTTTAAGTTTTTACTTTTGGAAATAAAGAAATAAAAAAATAGCTAAGTTATTCAATTTTTTTGCAAAAATTTGACGGATACTATATGATTATGGGCAAATGTTAACTACAACCAAAGAAAAAAAAATAACAAACAAGGAAGAAATTGAACAGCTTCAGACAAAAGCGGCTATTTTGGATGACTTGGTGGAATTTATTGAAGATAAATATCTCGGGCATTTAATGCGTATTGTGGAAAAAGAGCCAAATATTTCGCTTAAAAAAGCTAGAACAATGCTCCGCTAATGGATATTTTATTTAAACCGAGCTTCATTAAGGATTTTAACGAACTTCCCGCCAAGACAAAGGCGGATGTAAGAAAAATATGCATGGAAGATTTTTTAGCCGCCAAAAATCTGACGGAATTAAAATATGCGGATTTGAATTCAATCAAAGGATTTAAGGGTTATTATAGAGTAAGAACTGGAGATTATAGAATTGGCTTCAAAAAAGAAGGTCAATTCATTATTTTTATGAGAGTTAGGCACAGGAAAGACATTTACAAATTTTTCCCTTAGTCAAAAGTGTGTTAAAAAAATTTCCACTACTGTAAAAACTCTGCTAAAATTGGGGGGTGAAAAAGAAAGAATACTCAATGGAGGTGGGAGGGAAGATTTTGACCGCGATTTTCAGCGATTTGGCGGAGCAGTCTAACGGCTCTGTGATGATTAAATACGGCAACACTGTCGTCCTTGTGACTGCGGTGATGTCTGCAGAGACGAAAGACGGACTGGATTATTTTCCACTTATTGTTGACTATGAAGAAAGATTCTACGCCGGAGGGAGGATTCTTGGTAGTCGGTTTGTCCGCCGGGAAGGCAAGCCGTCTGATGAAGCGATACTAAGCGGACGAGTGGTGGACAGAACGATTCGTCCGCTTTTTGAAAAACATATACGAAATGAAGTGCAGGTTGTTATCACGATTCTTTCCCTTGACGAATACGATCCTGATGTTTTGGGAGTAATTGGGGCGTCGCTGGCTTTGGGAGTTTCCGATATTCCGTGGGAAGGGCCGGTGAGCTCGATGAGAATTGGGAAACATAACGGCTCCGATGAATTTGAAATAAACCCGAATTACAATTTTAGAAACGAAAAAAATTACGATTTTGATTTGGTCGCCTGTGGGAAAGATGGAAATATAAATATGATTGAGGTTGGCGCGAGTGAGGCAAAAGAAGAAGTTGTTAAGAGTGCATTGGAACGAGCCTCGCAAGAAATAGAAAAAATCCAAGAATTTCAGAAAAAAATAATCGCGGAAATCGGCAAGAAAAAGAAAATTATTGAAAAACCGAAAATTCCGGACGGATTGGCGGAAGTTTTCAAAGAAAAGATTGAGAAACGATTGAACAATTCCATTTTCTCTCAATCTGACGCGGAAAATTCTGACAATCTCAAAAAAGAATGGCTGGAAATTTTCAAAGAAAAATTTCCGAAAGATAGTCTTAATATCGCCGATTCCTATCTTGAAAAAGCGATAGACGAGCTTGTCCACAAAGAAGCGATTGGGAACGGAAGAAGGCCGGACGGCAGGGGAGTTGATGAAATAAGGCCTATTTACACGGAAGCCGGCGGAATTTCTTCTGTTCTTCACGGCTCTGGCATTTTCTACAGAGGGGGCACGCATATATTATCGGTGGCGACATTGGGCGGACCGCAGGATTCTCAAATAATTGACAGTATGGAGGAACAACAGACTGACAAACATTTCATCCATCATTATAATTTCCCCCCATTTTCAACGGGAGAAACGGGAAAAATCGGCGGGACAAACAGAAGAATGATAGGTCACGGCGCGCTTGCCGAAAAAGCTCTTTTGCCTGTGATCCCGTCGCAAGAACAATTCCCTTACACGATAAGAATTGTCTCCGAATCAATGGCGTCCAACGGCTCCACTTCAATGGCATCGGTTTGCGGAGGAACTCTCGCTCTTATGGACGCCGGGGTTCCGATAAAAGCTCCAGTCGCCGGTATCGCATCAGGGCTTATGATGCGCAGTCCGACCGAATATAAAGTACTCACAGATATTCAAGGCTACGAAGACCATCACGGAGATATGGATTTCAAGGTTGCCAGCACGAGAGAGGGGATTACAGCGATACAAATGGATATAAAAGTAAGCGGAATTCCGATTCCGATAATAGCGGAAGCTTTGGAAAAAGCCAAAATCGCCTGTTTGCATATACTGGACAAAATCGAGGGAGCGATAAGCGCGCCAAGAAAAGAAATCTCGCCGAATGCTCCGCGCGTTGTCATCATCAAAATAAAACCCGACCAGATAGGCCTCGTCATAGGCACCGGAGGGAAAACCGTAAATGAGATAAAAGAAAAAACCGGAGCCGAGATTGATATTGAGAATGACGGCACAGTTTTCATAACCGGCAGAAATGACTCGGCCACCAAAGCCCAGAAAATAATTGAAGAAATGACCCGCGAATACAAAGTCGGAGAAAAATTTGGAGGCGAAGTGACAAAAATTTTTGACTTCGGAGTCCTTGTTCGAATCGCCCCGAATGTTGAAGGATTGGTCCACATTTCAGAAATTGCGCCGTTCAGAATAGAAAAAATTGATAAAATTATAAAAACAGGAGAGAAAGTCGCGGTCATTATAAAGGAGATTGACGAGATTAAAAATAAAATCAGTCTGTCAATCAAAGATGTTGACCCGAATTTCGCGAAGAGGAAAGGACTGGCTTAATTTCATATAATAAATGAAGTATGGAAAATAACGATCAAAATAATTTGAGTGCGCCACTTAAAGAAAACCCCGCAACTGACTCGGCAATCTCAACCCAAAATGCCAGCCCGCAAATAAAAACGGCGAACCTAAATCAGAAAAGAGATGAATTGCTGTCCAGCGGTCAAATCAAGGAAGAAGTTTTGAGTTACTTAAACGAATTGGGCGAGGAAAATTATCCGCCGTTTGCCGAAAATACCTCTACTCCGCGGGAGGAGGAGAAAAATACCGTTAAGCAAAGCATCGTAAGAACTTTTAAAAGCGACGCGGAAGAAGCCATAAAAACGGAGAGGATGTCTTCCGTGAGCATCGCCATCGCCGAAGAAAAAAGGAGGCAGAAATATCAAAAAACCTCGCCGTCCAACGACGCTCCAAAATCTAAAAAGGCCTTGCTCTTTATTACCAGTCTGCTGTTTGTGTTAGCTGGAATTGGCGCTTTTAATTTCAATTACATAAAAGAAAAAGTAAGCGTCGCGCCAACAACCAAGAAATCGCTTAGGCCGACGCTCCTGCTGACGGCGGACTCGAATTCCGAGCTTAATTTGAGCGATTTCGGTAAAAAAGATGCCGGCAATTTTCTGTCCAAATTTATAAACACAGCCGACTTTGAATCAAATTCAATACAAAATATTTATATCGCAAAAACCATTCTTGAAAAAGAAAAAGAAACAAAGAAATTGGTGGGGACTAAAGAATTTTTGCCTCTCATAAGCTCTAAAATTCCGGACATTCTTTTTCGCTCGTTGTCGCCGGAGTATATGCTCGGCATCCATTCTTGGAACGGCAACCAGCCGTTTATAATATTGAAAACCGAATCTTACGAAAACGCTTTTGCCGGAATGCTGTCGTGGGAGAAAAATATTGCCGGAGATTTAAGCGCGTTGTTTCCCAGAAATATCCCGCCGTTAACGCAAGAAATAACCGCCACCACCGAGCAAGTTCTTTCATACAAAAAAGATTTTGAAGATGTCTTGGTGAAAAACAAGGACACCCGAGCTTTGAGAGATGAAAATGGCGAAATTTTCTTGATTTATTCTCTTCCGGACAAAGAAACTGTCATAATCACATCAAACACGGACACGCTGTCCGAACTGCTTGACAGGCTTACACGCTCGCGAGCGGTCAGATAGTAAAGAAGCCATCGCGGAATAAATTTCTAATTTCTAATCAAATTCAAATTTCTTAAACCTACAACCTACTACCTAAAACCTACAACCTTCTTCGCGCGTCTAGTATATTCCAATCCCCTAATGTCCCCTGAAATCACTTTTCGGTAATGATGGGTTTTTTAATATTTTTTTCTAATTTTAACTTTGCTTTCTGCATTTCCTCCGCGAAATCATTGTCGCTCTTAGCATACGCAATTTCATCAAGCATTGCAAAAGTAACACCTTCCTTCAAGTACTGTTCCGCTTTTTCCAAAGACTTGAAATTCTCATAGGGAACAAATGTTTGGTCGTACTTCTTCCTGATCTTTCCTCGCTTGTCCGTGTAATTCGTTGCGTATAAACAGACACGATGATAATTGAGGTAAACATTAAAATAATCGGCATAGAATTCATTGATGGCTCCCGCGCTACTTTTATTAATAAAGTTTCGTCCCATATGTTTGCGAATAACCGAACCGTTTTTTCCTTCAACAAGCGCATTGTCGGTACTCTTCCTCGATCTGCTTTTTGTTTGTTTAATCAAGAGTCGCGCCAATATTCTTTCCACTACTTGATTAATATATTCGCTGCCATTGTCAGAATGAAAGTTGATGATGACAAAAGGAAACATCGAGAGGAGCATTTCAAGCAAGGGCTTCATATATTCATCAGTAATCTGCGGTACGCAACCAACCAGTTCCCATTGAGTGACTTCATCCACTAGATTGATGTGATATACACCTTTATCGCCGTCCAAATCTCCCTGATGCACCGAATCTACCCTTATGTAGCCCGGTTTCCCGTAAGGTACGGGTTTCTTCCTTTCCCCGATATTCGCATTCACTGGGTTTGTTTTTGAGTATTTAATTGCTTCTGAAGAAAGATACTGTCGGTTGTTCTTCCTTAAGTTGTAAATATGCGACACTGAAATTTTTGCAATATTCGCATATGCTTCTTTCCCAAAAGTTACGAACTCTCTGACGAGCGTTTGTTTTACGGAACGGCCATTGGGGGTCTTGTGCGCGACATCAGTCTTGATGAGCAACGCTATGTCTTCCGGTTTGTAAATACGAACCGAAGCGCCGAATGTCTTCCTCTTCACAAAATACAAGCCATCCTTTTTCCATTTTTTGATTAACCGTTTCATCTGCTTCTGCTCGTACCCCGTCACTTTTTCAAGAAACATTTTTACTGTTCCTTTGTCTTTCTTGCTCAGCTGTTGGTACCCAACGCTAACTAAAGACGCGCGTATCAATGTGTATTTTTCTTCTCGAGATTCCACATCAAACTCCATATGACGGCTTCCTTCCAAAAACTTCTTCATTTCCTCCACTTTTGTTATTTGTATGTTTTTCATAATAATCATAAGCACCATTATGAAAAGTCCCTCTTGTAACGCAACACCTTTCAGGGGACATTAGCGTTAAAACGGGATACCGTTTCAGGGGACATTAGGGATTGGAGAAGACTCGTCTTTGCAATTATTTTTCCTTTTGTTATGATTTTCAATATGAAATTAGATTTAAAACATTTTAAGGCAAAACTTGAAGAGGAGCAGGCAAAGCTGGAAGGCGAGCTTAAAACCGTAGGCAGAATAAACCCTTCCAATCCAAACGACTGGCAGGCAGTACCATCAGATATGGAAGCGGATGCCGCTGACAGGCTTGAAGTTGCCGAGTCAATTGATCAATTTGAAGAGAATACCGCTATTTTAAAAGAATTGGAAATACAGCTGAATGATGTAAAACATGCCCTGAAAAAGATTGATGATGGCACTTACGGTTTGTGCGAAGAGGATAAAAAACCAATACCAGCCAATAGACTAGAGGCAAATCCAGGCGCCAGAACCTGCATAGATCATGCAAGGCATACAAAAATTGACATAAGTTAATTTTTATTTAAATTCAGAACGGTTCTATTCATTCCGCGCGAACGGAAACCGTTTCAAAATAATCAATGAGCTTCGCCAAAGTATACAGCGCCCAAGTTTCGTTGCTTAAGGCGCAAATAGTCCATATTGAAGTTGATCTGTCTAAGGGACTGTATGCTTTTTCAGTAGTCGGATTGCCAGATAAAGCGGTGGAAGAATCAAGGGATAGAGTATCCGCCGCGATAAAAAATTCCGGTTTCAAATCTCCAAAGCAGAAAAATCAAAAAATCGTTATCGCGCTCGCGCCGGCCGACCTTAAAAAAGAAGGGCCGGTGTTTGATTTGGGAATGGCTTTGGCTTACCTTCTGGCTTCAGAGGAAATAAAATTCAATCCCTCCGGAAAAATATTCCTTGGCGAGCTGTCTTTGGACGGAGAAGTCCGCAAGATAAGCGGGGTCTTGGCGATTGCGGAAGAAGCCAAAAAACGCGGGTTTGAAGAAATATATTTGCCTAAAGAAAATGCCCGCGAAGCGGCGCTCATTGGCGGCATAAAAATTTTTGGAGTAAAAAATATTCAAGAAGTCATCGCTCACCTCAACGAAAAACAGGCAGACAACGAAGAAGATGAGCAAACGGAAATTAAAATTAAACTTAAGCCAGAACATCCCACCAGGATTGAGACTAAAGAGGAAGAATGCGAAATAGATTTTTCTGAAATAAAAGGACAGGAAATGGCGAAGAGGGGACTGGAAATTGCCGCCGCGGGCGGACACAATATCGCGATGTATGGTCCGCCCGGCACAGGAAAGACGATGCTCGCTAAAGCTTTCAGTCATATATTACCGCCTCTTTCGTTTGACGAGGTGTTGGAAATCACAGCCATACATTCCATAGCCAGAACGCTTCAAGGAGATTTGGTCAGCAACCCTCCGATGAGGT
Organism: Parcubacteria group bacterium GW2011_GWA1_40_21; assembly: GCA_000996205.1. Taxonomy (GTDB): domain Bacteria; phylum Patescibacteriota; class Minisyncoccia; order Phycocordibacterales; family GWA1-40-21; genus GWA1-40-21. Next base: position 50,950 of record LBYO01000006.1, read on the forward strand.
CGCCCCACCACACTGCCTCTTATGTCTCAATGGTTGGCGGTGGCGCGGTGCCGAAGCCCGGGGAGGTGACATTGGCGCACAGGGGCGTTTTGTTTCTTGACGAATTCGCCGAGTTTGACAGACGAGTCATAGAAACATTGAGACAGCCGCTTGAAGAAAGGGAGATAAATATTTCGCGGGCAAAAGGCTCATTTAGCTTTCCGGCAAATTTCATATTGATTGCCGCGATGAACCCGTGTCCTTGCGGAAATTACGGAACAAAAGGGAAGGAATGCGTTTGCGCGCCGATAAATTTGGTGAAATATCAGAGAAAAATATCCGGACCGATAATAGACAGGATTGATATGTGGCTTGAAGTTTCAAAAGTAGACCATCAAAAACTTTCCGACAACAAAAGCGACGGCGACACGACAAAACAAATAAAGAAGAGAGTGGTTGGAGCGAGAGAAATTCAGAAAAATAGATTTTCTGATTCAAAAAGAGGAATAAAAACGAACAGCGAAATGAACACGCGAGACCTCGGCAAAATTATAAATTTAAAAAAGGAAGTCAAAGAAATTTTGAACGCGTCGGCAGAAAAATTGGACTTATCGGCGCGAGCGTATCACCGCATCATCAAGCTTTCTCGCACCATAGCCGACCTTGCCGGGGCAGAGGAGATAGAAACCAATCACATTCTTGAAGCTCTTCAATATAGGCCAAAAAAGATGGCTGTTTAGCACTGTTTAGCACTGTTGCAATATAAGATTAAGTACTGTAAGTTATTTGCAGATTGTTACCTAGAAGATCTTTTTAAATAAACGCACCTAACCTTCAAGAAAGGAATAAGGGAATGAACATTAGTCTGGTTAAAGAATTTCCACATTTCTTATTTGCCTCTGATGCTGACAGATTCTTGCAAAATTTTAAAAATAACAAAGATATAGTCTCTCAGCTTAACAATCGCCGTATACATAAGGTAAAATTTGAGCAATTACTTAGTAGTGGCGGTTTAGGTATAGAAGAAGATGGTTCATTTTGATTTATCTGGAATACCGCCAATAGTGGTTTGCGGATTATCAGAACAAAATGAAGAAGATGTTGAAAAATTTTGTGACACATTTTCTGAATTATGGCTTGAACAAGTTGGTAAAGAGAATATTATTTGTCGTATTAAAAACGAACGGCAACTGCTATTCTAAAAAATGGAAATAGATTGTTTTTAATAGGGAAATATTTTTTAAGGAGAATGCCGATGCGAAAAGACGGGGGAAATAAGGAAAATCATGTCCTAGTTGAGGATGTCGTCAGGAAGGCTACCGCAGACGGGGGAGTTACAATCATAGCCGGGGCACTTGAACAGGGGTGCTTGATGACAAATCTGGCATTGCTGTTGGCGAGTTCAGAGAAAAAAGTTACTATAACTATAACCAAGGTGCCTTATGGGCCGGGAATTCCTGAAGAAGTCAGAAAGGGTTGGGTAGGAGCTATAATATCTGAGGCTCTTGGGCCATTTACGACTAGCGCATCACCGATAGTTAGTGAAAGTTCGGATAAGACGTTTTTTGTTAAAGGTTTTGCTGTTGAAACTTCTGTAGCATTGGAATCATTAAAAATTGTCAATGTGATGTCTTGGAAGTGGTTTTTAAACAGAAGACTTTCAGAATATCTATTTTTTAATGAGGAATGTTGCCGGATTATTACCTAAGAACAGTTAATCTAAAAAAATATTTATCTCTTAAACGAAAAGGCGAGCTCTATGCTTCGCCTTTTTCTTATTAACTCTTCTCTTTTATATTTCCACAAATATATTATTAAAACGGATTCTTGGCGCCACGGACTTCAAAGTGGAGGTGGGGGCCGGTGGATCTGCCGGTGGAGCCGACATAGCCTATTATATCTCCCTGCGCGACATACTGGCCTTGATAAGAAATATTTTTGGACATATGCCCGTACACTGTTTGGGTTTTATTAGGATGTTCCATTACGACATATTGGCCGTAACCGCCGTTCCAGCCGTAATTCTTGGTTATTAAAATCATACCCGAAGCGGATGCGTATATGGGAGTGCCTGTCGGCGCCGCCAGATCAACGCCATTATACCCGTGAAGCCCTTGACTCTTTCTTCCTCCTTCAATCGGACGAATATAATAACCCGCATAAGATGGACTGTTCGCGCCTCGTATCTTTTTATTGGATCCTTTCGGGCTGGCGGCGGTTGGCTCTATTCTTCCGTTTGGAATGATTATCGTGTCGCCGACGGCAAGTGATGAGTCAGCGTTTAAGTTGTTGTACTGGAGAACTTCTTCAAGATCACCTTTATATTTTGCCACTATTTTCTTAATACTGTCTCCCGACTTTACCGTATACTTAACCCCCGAAATCGGAAGAATGATAAGAGTTTGTCCTTCTTTGATATATGAACCGCTTTTAAGGTCGTTAGCCCACTCAATGGTGCCCGCAGAGACATTAAACATTTTTGCGATTGAAGATATTGAATCGCCTTTCTGCGCTATATAGGTGCTTATCATTCCGTCAGAACTGCCTTCTTCTATGTCGGCGGCAGTGCCGGAAGGGCCGGTTTCAGAAAGCAAAGCTTCGTCTTCAACTATGGTAATGTCTCCGCCTCCTTTTGCCGCATTAGGGTCGGAATTCGGCACAGCTTGGAGCAGGGATATATTTTGAGAATTGGTTTCCGCCAGCAATACTTCTTGTTTAATGTCTTCGTCAGAAAATATGTTTGAAAAAAAAGAAATCACGCTCGCGTCAGCCGTCGCGGGGAAGCTAAACAGCGCCAAACTCAAAACAAGCCTTGTGTATAAAAGGCCTAAAAATAACGATTTTATCGTCCGATTCGCTCGTTTTACTGAAAAATGCGAATCAGAGTCTTGTGGTTGTAGTAAAATAAGCTTAATTTCATTAAAGTTATTGCAGTCTTTCTGGGAAATGGCTTTATTGAGCCATTTTCTGCCAAAATCTGGCAGAAAAGAATGAAAAATCCGTAAATTCAGACTAGATACTCAATATAGCTTTTAGACAGAGGAAGTCAACGAAGAAAAACGGCACCTGTGGATAACTTTTCGCTCGCATTCTCTTTTAAAAAGCACGAATATTTTCCTGCTGGAAAATTTTTCTGCTCGTCAATCAAGAAAATAATCAACTTAAGAAAGTTGTCATTTTCTAATTGACTGCGCAAGGCTTTTAAAAAGAGAATGCTCGCTTTTGGCGGTGGAGAATATTTCTGTTTCCTACAACCTACCACCTAAAACCTACAACCTTCTTCTTGTGTGGTATAGTTTTCCGATGGATTATTTAAAAGACCTGAATGAGAAACAAAAAGAAACTGTTTTGCATAAAGACGGTCCGCTTCTTATTCTTGCAGGAGCAGGCTCGGGGAAGACGAAAACGATTACTCACAGAATTTTCCATCTTGTGAGCGAAGGTGTTTCTCCTCGCCAAATTTTGGCAATCACTTTTACCAACAAAGCGGCGAAAGAAATGAGGGAGAGGGTGCTTGATTTGCTTAAAAAACTTCCAGGAGCTTTGCCGGCTATCCAAGTTGGCGCGAACAACGAAATCAGTAAAAATTTCCAATTTCCAATTTCCAATTTCCAAAAAGATGAAATCCCGTTCGTAAGCACTTTTCATTCTCTGGGCGTCCGGATTATCAAAGAAAATTCCAAAGAGCTTGGAATTCCTCGCCATTTTACTATTTTTGACAAAGGAGATTCGCTGAAAGCCGTTAAAGAAATACTGAAAGAGCTGGACATTGATTCCAAGCAATTTGAACCGTCAAAAATTTTGGGAATAATTTCCAGGGAAAAAGGCGCTCTGACAACCGCCGAGAATTATTTAGAAAAAGCGGGCGCTTTCAAGGGCTACTCTCTGAACAAAGTGGTATCCGATGTTTGGACGCTTTATGAAAAAAGATTGGGGCAAGAGAAATCTCTGGATTTTGATGACCTTTTGCTGAAGACATACCGACTTCTTCGCAAAAGCAAGGAAATTTTGGATTATTACCAAAATTTATGGCAATACATTCACATTGACGAATATCAGGACACGAACAAAGCTCAATATGAAATAATAAAACTTCTTGCGGCAAAAAACAGGAACATCTGCGCCGTCGGCGACATTGATCAGAATATCTACAGCTGGAGAGGCGCTGACATCCAAAATATTCTGAATTTTGAAAAAGATTATCCCGAGGCGAAAGCAGTAATTTTGGAGGAAAATTATCGCTCAACCCAGACGATACTCGCGGTGGCGAACGGCATCATAGAGAAGAACACAATGCGAAGAAAGAAAAATTTGTTCACCAAAAATCAAGAGGGCGACAAGGTGACTCTATTTGAAGCTCATAATGAAAACGAAGAGGCGCGCTTCATCGCGGAGAAAGTCAAACGACTTATCGCGGACGGAGTCGCCCCAAAAGAAATCGCCATTCTTTACAGGGCCAATTTTCAATCCAGAGTCATTGAAGAAGCTTTTTTAACTCTCAATCTTCCTTATCAGCTTCTCGGCGTCAAATTTTTTGAGAGAAAAGAAGTTAAAGACACGCTTTCTTATCTGCGCGCCGCGCTAAACAGAGACAGCTTGAGCGACATCAAAAGGGTGATAAATTTTCCGACGAGAGGGCTGGGAAAAGTGACGCTCGCCAAGGTATTCGCCGGCAGAGAGGCGGAACTGCCAGCCGGAACCAAAGCTAAGGTGGCGAATTTTTACGGTCTTTTGGATAAAATAAAAGAAAATGTTTTATCCTTAAAACCTTCGGAGCTTGTGCGGTTTATTGTCAAAGAAAGCGGGATTGAAACTGAACTGAAAGACGGAAGCGATGACGACAAAGAAAGACTGGAAAACATAATGGAACTCGCTACTATGGCGAAGAAATACGATTATCTGCCGTACGGAGAAGGTGTTGAAAAGCTGATTGAAGAATCGGCTTTGTCTACCGACCAAGACTCTCTTGAAAAAGAAAGCGGAGCGGTCAAAATGATGACTGTTCACGCTTCAAAAGGTCTTGAATTTGATTATATTTTCATTTCCGGTCTTGAAGAAGATCTTTTCCCGCACCAAAGAATCGGTGGCGGCGCGAAAAGCATTGAGGACTCGGAGGAAGAACGGCGCTTGTTTTATGTCGCCATAACGAGAGCCAAGAAAAAACTTTTTCTTTCTTACGCGAGGTCAAGAACGATTTTCGGCTCGCTTCAGATCAACAGTCCGTCCCAATTTATCTCCGACATAGAACCTGAATTTCTGGAGGAAGAAAAAAGTTTTGAGTATCGAGAAAAAATAATTTATATGGATTTGTGATACGAAGAAGGTTGTAGGCGTTAGGTTGTAGGTTGTAGGTTGTAGGAAGAAAAAGTCAAAGTCATTTCTAAAAATAAATATTATGAACAACTTTTCAAATTTAAAAGCTAAAAAATCGCTCGGGCAAAATTTTTTGAAATCAAAAAATGCCATTTTTGCGATGATTAAAGCAGGAGATGTGAGTGAGAATGATATCGTGCTGGAAGCCGGTCCGGGCAAAGGCGTCCTCACGGAAGAATTGCTCAAAAAAGCCGGCAAGGTCATTGCCGTTGAAAAAGACGATATGCTGGTAGAATTCCTCCGCGATAAATTTAAACTAGAAATAGAAAGTGGGAAACTAGAACTCGTTCACGGCGACATCTTGGAGTTTAATCCCGCAACCTACCACCTACCACCTACCACCTACAACCTTCCCCTCACAACCTACAACCTTCAACCTACAACCTTCCCCTCACAACCTACAACCTTCAAACTTATCGCCAACATCCCTTATCACATCACCGGCCAATTTTTAAGAAAATTTCTGTCCGGCGACATTCAGCCTTCCAAAATGGTGATTCTCCTTCAAAAAGAAGTGATGGAAAGAATTATGGCGAATGACGGCAAAGAAAGCATACTTTCCATAAGCGTAAAAGCTTATGGCCGACCGAAAAATATCGGCAAAGTTTCCAAAGAAAACTTTTCTCCGAAGCCAAAAGTTGACTCGGCGATACTTCTCATAGACAATATCTCGCGCGATTTTTTCACTTCGTCTGTCCAAAATAACGAAGATAAATTTTTCCAGATTGTTAAAGCCGGTTTTGCTCACAAAAGAAAAATGCTGGCTGGAAACTTAGAACATTCCAAGGACTCCCTTTGGAAAGGGAGAAACCGAGAGGAAATTGAAAAGATTTTTGAAACTTGCAAAATACCGCCGAAATCCAGAGCGGAGGATATAAAACTGGAACAGTGGAAGCGCTTAAGTTCCATGCTTTAAGCCATTTAGCCAAAACCGACATGCAATGTCGGTTTTGGCTTTACTGTTGGAAATGTACTTGGAAACGAAACATCCAAGTAAAGTGCGAAATTTGGCAGTCGGAGTACCAAGCGCAAAGTGAATGAAACGGCAGGCAGTTAAGGCAAACCTGTTCCGACTTTATTCATAAGACCATAATTCGGCATAAGAACACAGGCTGTGCCCACATACTGCCAACAAACTTGAGGAGCCGCGGGAACATAGGAGCCTAAATGCCAAGTGGCTGGAATGCCAATTGCAAAATCGCCATACAGAGTAGTATAGCCCGGCTGATAAACAAGAGCGCCGGTCTTAGGCAAAGGCAACGGAGATAAAGGAGCAAACCATATCCATAAATTAGCGCTGCAAGTGCAAGGCAATGTAAAAATAACAAACCCGCCGAAAGGTAGCCCTGGCACCGCAGTCCCCGCTCCAATAGCAAACAAATTAACAGGTATTACCCACAGAAGAATCATTAATAAAATCAAAAATTTTTTCGTAAAAAAATTATATATCATTAAAATTTAATTTTAAAACTCGCTGGTTCTTTATTATAACCGTTCTCGTTCACAACATAAAACGAAACCTCTATCGGCATATTTTTCGCGCTTTTTTCGTTATTCATTTTTGCCATTTGTTGCATTGCTGACGCTTTGAATTTTAGAGTTTTGCCGTCAAGCGAGGGTATATTCATTATGTTTCCGAACATTGAATATATGCTGTTTCCGCTTGCAGTAAAGCCTTTGCCTGAAACCGTTATTTCACTGTCAATGGTCGCCTCCGATGGCTCAACTTTTCCCACAACAGGCCTTTCTGACGGACTGTCCGTGACCTCAATATATATTTTTATGGTTTCGCTTTTACTGTTTCCGTTCCCGTTTGTCACCCAAATGCTGTATTCCCCGAGTGTCAAATCTTTCGGAACAATAAATGATATTTTGGTTCCATTTTCACTGGCGGAAAGATCAGGAACGGAATTATTTTCCCCAAGATGAACAGTGTTTGATTTCGGGGTAAATCCTTCTCCTTCCAAAATGACAGTTTTGCCGGGCGACACTTGATACTCCGAAGTGGAGTAAGCTCTGACAATAGTGGAATTTTCAGATGAAGATGAAGAACTTTTTACCACTGACAATTTTTTGGCTTCTGAACTATTGCTTTTGCTTGAATTCTGACTAGACTGGCTGGATTTTGAAGAATATTTTGACAAAGAACTGCTATTCGCGACAACAGATTTTGAGGAGCTTTTGTTGTCGGCTTCCAGTAAATAATTCAGCTTTAACCGCGTTGCCACACCCACAAAACCCGTGCCTGATTTTAGCCCGAATGACTGCAAAACATCAGAAGCGTACATTTCTTGAAATTTTATAACCGCATTCTTGGTTAGTTGGCCGAAATAAGCGGTTTCATTGCCAGAAGATCCAGTGCCAGAAGAAGAAATTTTCGTAGCAGGATTTTTGTTTAAAAATTTCTGCAAAAATCTAACATCTTCATTATTATCCCCGATTTTAAGGTCTTTGTTAAAAATTTTAACACCCTCTTCCGCTGAAACAAGCTGGAGTTCAAAAGCAAAAAGCTCCAGAGAAAAAAGAAGTGGGAAAATTAAGCCTAAAAACAAAAATTTTTTATAATTATGCACGATAGAAATTTTATCTAAGTATTATATATCAGCATTATTCAAACAAAAAATGAAGTGTAAAGACAGCTGTGAGACTATCCACAGAAATTGACCCCGCTTGCTGTCTAGTAAACCTTTTCTTTGGTATAATTTCATTAAGTTTCATTTAGAATAATTTGAAATCGCGATCTAAAAAAATAATTTTATTATTTTTGACTTTTTCCGCGCTGGGAGGGGTTTCTTTTCTGTTGCTCAAACCTAAAAAAGAAGTGGCGACAAAGGTCGTGTCGGAAGTCAAAGTGATAAAAAATCCGGTGGAAGTTTTAGATATTGATTCCGATGCCGACGGGCTGAAAGATTGGGAAGAAACCTTGTGGAAGCTTGACCCAAAGAATCCCGACACGGACGGCAATGGCATACCGGACGCGGAAGAAGTCAAAAAGAAAATGGCGGAGATTGACTCAAAGGGCGAAATGGAAAGTTCAGGCGATGGCGCCGCGGAAAGCGAATCCTACACGACCGATACGGAAACGGATGTTTTAAGCAAGAAGCTTTTTGCCGAATATATAAATTTGAAACAATCGGGAAATTTCAACGAGGAGGCGGTGATAGCCACAGTGAACAACTTGGTAGCCGAAGAAATTCAAAACAAAAAAGATACTCAGTATTATTTTCTAAAAAATATAAAAACTTTTTCCCCCGAAAACAAAACACTGTTAAAGTCTTACGGAAATTCTTTCGCTTCAATCCGAACCAAATACAAAAATCAGTATATTCAAAACCCATTGGTGAAAGAAGGAGGGGTTGCCAATTTGCTTGATCCGGAATTTCTTCAGGGATTGGTCAGAACTTCAGAAGTTTACAGAAATATGGCCGTAGAATTGTCAAAAATCGCGGCACCGAAAGGCCTGACTGATACTCATTTGGAAATTCTGAATAATTATATGGCGAGCTCGGACGGACTCAAGGAATTAAGCGCGCTATCAACTGATCCTGTCTTGGGAATGATAGGGACACAGAGGCACATTGAAGCCGAAGGAAAAGAAAAAAACTTGTTAAGCGATGTGGCTGAATATCTGTCTGAAAACGGCATAATTTTCTCCGGAAACGAAGCCGGAAATATGTGGAACAATATATGAATTTCTTTTTTAAAAACAAAAAAACACTTTCTTGTCTCTTAATCGTTCCGATTATAATATCTTTGGCTTTTTCATCTTTGGCGGTAACAAAAGTTTACGCCATTGATACTGTTCCACCCGTCCCCGTTTCGGACGATGCTTTGAGGTCAAAATTCGTCGGGGTGACGGTGATGGGCTATACCGTGCCGGGCTTCAGCTGGAACGGAATTTACAATCTAGTGATGAAAACATTGCTCGCCCAGATCACGGACAGCATAGTCAATTGGATAAACAGCGGTTTTGAAGGGAGTCCTTCATTTGTCACCGACCCGAAAAGTTTTCTCGTTGATGTCGGAGATGAAGTGGTGGGAGAGTTTATAGATGAAATGACTTCATTTGGCTGGCTTTGCGATCCGTACAGATTAAATATTAAAATCGCGCTGTCTTTGGGAATAGGCAATTTTAAACGGCAGAGAAAATGTACTTTGACTGGAATTATTAAAAATTTTGATAATTTCGTTAATGGCACTTTCAAGGAAGGCGGATGGAAAGGCTGGTTTTATCTGACCACTAATCCAAACGCAAATCCCGGGACCGCTTTCTTGAGTATGCAGGCCGAACTTCAAAAAAGAATGCAACAAAAGAATGATTTGGAGGTTAAGAAGCTGGACTGGGGCAGGGGTTTTCTATCGTGGAGAACATGCGAGCAGTATGCCACAAAAACTTCCGCGCCGTCTGATGCCGGTCCTGGCCTTGAGTATACTGACCAAACCGATAAGAAGGATAAGTCCAATGAGAACCAAACTTGCACGAAATATAGCGACATAAAGACACCCGGCACGGTCATTGAAAGCCAGCTTGAACACACGCTTGGCACAAGCTTGAGGCAATTGGAGCTGGCTGATGATATAGACAAAATAGTCGGCGCACTTGTCCAGCAATTGGTAAAAACGGTTCTTACGAAAGGCTTGTCCAGTATGAATTCATCGGAAGGGTGGGAAGGCACATCAAGCGACCTTGAAGAAGAGAGCTCAAATACGAAAATAACCGGAACTTGCTCGGCTGACACCAGATCGGCCCTCACGGGAGAAACGGTTGAATGGACGGTTTATGCTGTAGGAGGTCCGTCTGGTAAAAGCCCTGAATACAAGTGGAATGGAGCTGAAATCAGCACGAATACTAAAACTGAAAAACGCACATTAAGCATTGCTTATGATAGCGCTGGAACAAAGAAAGCGCGGGTAACAGTCAAAAAAGGCAATAAGAGCGCGACTATAAAATGCAGCGGTTCAGTCAAAGTTTCCGCCGGAGATGATTCTGATGTTGCTTCGGGAACTAACGGCTATTGTTCCGCCAACAAATCGGCGATCAAGACGGGCGGCAGTGTCCAGTGGAAATGGACACCATACTCGTCCGACGGCTCTTACGACAGCGCCACTTACGAATGGAAGGATGAAAATGGAAACGCGATTGAGGATGCCGGTAGCGCCAAATCAGTCACCATCGCTTACTTTGAAACGGGGGAAAAGTCAACCAATGTGACAGTCACCAATGACGGAGCGAGTTCCGATTATGATTGCGGGGCGGTTGATGTTTCAGGCGAGGAAGAATCTTCATCGTCTTCAGAATCTTCAGAGATAACGGCTGATTCTTGCTCAGTAGATAAAACAGCCGCTCTGGTAAATCAAACAGTCAAATGGAGCGCTGAATTGGCGGATAGCGGTGAAAGCGCTACTTATAATTGGCTTTCGGATGACACAGACGGTCCGTCTGGCGACACAAAATCAGTTGAAATCGGCTACACAACCGCCGGGACCAAATCAGCGAGCGTTGAAATAACAAAAGGCGACACGACAACCACGGTGTCTTGCTCAAATTCGGTTGAAATAACAAACACCAAATTGTCCGCTTCGTGCAGTGTTGATCTTACGGCTGGAACCGTTGACACCGGAAATAACGACGGCACGGAATTCACTTGGACGGCGACGGCCTCCGGCTGGACTGGCGACTACGGCTATAGCTGGTCGGGAACGGACGGTCTTGTCGGAAGCGGAGACACGAATACGACAACATACACAGAAGCGGGAAATAAAACAGCCCGAGTGACAGTCACTTCTGGCGATGAAAGTGTCACGGTAAACTGCGGCACGGCTCGGGTGTTTTCAGAGTAAAAATTTCAATGAAAAAATTCATACCCTACATTTTAATAGCGGCGATGATAAGTGTTTTTTTGATAATTTCTTTTTCGGGCCCATTTTCCGGAACAATGTCAGGACCGAAAAAAGCTTTGGCATCAGAGGGTCATTGGTATAGTGGTTATTGGTATGACTCAACACTTGATGCTTTTGTTAAATTTGGCAAAGATGTTTACGATGAACCTTTACGCCTAGTTCCAGGTTATGCAGTAGGAGAAAATGTTGCAGCTTGGGGAGATTGGGGCAAAATAACCGACGCGACGATTGGTCAGATGGTCGCGTGGATTTCCAGTTTTACTTGGTATATTTCAGCCAAAATATTCACCTTTAGCGGTTTTCTTTTAGATTACGCGGTGGATTTCTCGGTGAAAGATTTTAAGGAGCATATAGACCAAATAAAAGTCATAAACACGGGATACAAAATAGTCCTCAATGTCGCGAATATGCTCTTTATTTTCATTCTGCTATACATTGCCATTAAGACGATATTAGGGATGGGGGGTGACACAAAAAAACTTCTAATCAATATTATTGTGGTGGCGCTTTTTATAAACTTCAGTCTTTTTATGACCAAAGTCATCATTGATGCGTCTAATATCGTAGCTATGGGATTTTACAATGCCGTGCAGACCGAAATGGGAACAGCTAAAGTCAATATGGATGGCAATGAAGAACAAAAAAAGCTAATATCCACCGGCTCTATCTCCACCGCTATGATGGCAGGTTTGAGATTGCAAACCCAAATACCTTCTCCTGATTCGTCTTACAATAAAAAAGACTCCTACAAAGGTCTTACTAATTTCAACATAGCAATGAACAACTTTGGCGGTTCCGCGCTGTTTCTTATTTCGGCTTTTGTGTTTCTGTCCGTTGCCATTCTGTTTATTGTCAGGTTCGTTGCTCTTTTGTTTTATCTGCTTTTTTCTCCTGTCGCTTTTCTTGGAATGATTTCTCCTGAACTGAAAGAGTACTCTGCAAAGTGGTGGAAAGGTTTGCAAAGCCAAGCATTATTCGCCCCCGCTTTTCTTTTTATGGCTTATCTGATTTCTGCCATAGTTAATTCCGGTCAATTATGGAATGCGGTCGGCGGAGATGATTCCACATCTACTTTTTATGACGCTTTTTCTTCGTCAAGCCCCGGAGCTTTCAGTATAATAATGAACTATGTGATATTGATAGCTCTGATGATTGGCGCGCTTATCCTTGCAAAACAAATGGCGGGTCAGGGCTCAGCCGGAGTGTTAAAATACACCGGCAAATTCCAAAGCTGGGCGCAGGGGGTGGCGGGGAGAAATACACTCGGTAGGGCGGCTTATCTAGCGGGCAATAATAGATATATAGGTAAACTTATGGCAAAGTCTCCAACTTTGGGCACATTCGTCAAATCAAAGTTTGATAGCGTGGCGGATACAAAATTCGGCAGCAAAACTGGCTATGCGACAGCGCTGAAAAAGAACATTGAACAAAAGAAAAAAATGGCTGATTTTGTCGCTAAAAGCAAAGTAGGGGAAACAGACAAGCTGATAAGAAAAGAAGAAGATCGACTAGACAAGATGGAAGATCTAAAAGAATTGAAAGACAATGTTGATAAGGCGCAAAGGGAAGTAGAAAGACTTAGAAATCTGGAAGTGGACATGAGAGCCCTTGGATCGTGGACTAATGCTGACATAGCCATCGCTGATTCAGCGCGCGAAACATTGCAAAGAGAAGAAGCTTTGTTTGAGAATAGACTTGATGCAGAATCAAGGATAAAAGATGCTACATCTTACAAAAAGAAAGTTCAAGACAAAATGAAAAAACAATATGCAAAAAATATTGAGTTTGCCAGCTGGGGTGAAGGTTTTGGCTTTTTAGATAAAATATTCCGATCAGGCGCAGACGCGGCGGCAGAGATAAGAAAACCAAAAGGTCCTTATGATAAAACTTTTAAGGATATGCTAAAAGAGTACAACGATGAACAAAGTAAAACAGCAGGTGGCGCTGGAGGAGCTGGTACCGCAGGAGGTGGAGGGGCGACAGGCGCAACGGGAAGCGGGGCTGGCGGCACAGGTGGCGGAGGAACGGCTCATCCTTAAACTAAAGATCTAAAATAATACAAATTAAAAATGAATTATAGCGAACAAATATTAAAAGCCAGATTTGAACAGCTTCCAGAGGATGTGAGAAGCGCGATAACGGCTACGCCTTGGAATGAAAAATTAAAACAGATTTCAGACAAGCACAATCTGCACATAGACCAAGCGGGACATCTCGGAGAAGAAACGGCTATAGTGATGTTCGGTCTTGACCACACCGATAATCTAGTCGCAAACATTGCCAAACATGTTGAAGTGTCGGAAGAAAAAGCTGAAGCGATCGCGGAGGATTTGAATCGGGAAATTTTCTTGAAGGTGAGGGAGTCGCTTAAGAAAATATTTGAGGAAAGAGATGAGAGGGCAGGCGGTAGCTTTTTAGCTGGTAGCTTATTAGGGAAGACTGAAGAAAAAGAAAGCGAAACGGAAACGGATGAGACCCTGAAAAGGGAAGACATTTTGCGGGAAATTGAGGACAAAGAACATCACAATCTGCCAGCCGTTAACAAGCAAGAACTCCACTTGGAGGCGAGGCCTCCAAGTGAGATTAGCGCGCAAGTTTCTTTTCAGAACCAAAAGATGGCGGACAGCGCCAAAAGAGACAAACCAGCCGAAATGATTGTTATCCGCCCCGAACAACCCCAAAGACAACCTGCGATGCCACAAGGGGAAGCAATGAAAACAATGAAGGGCGATATTTTCAAGAACAAGATGAGCGGAACAGTGAATATGCCGAGAGAAACAATTGAGATAAATGACGCCAAGACGCCAGCTAAAAAGTTGCCATCGGATATTAGTAATAAAATAGATCCTTATCGGGAGAAAATAGGAAAGTAGCTTCTTAGCTTGTAGCTTTTTAGGTAAGAAAAGAATTGAAGTGGAAATTTATCTTTTGGTAAAAATTTAAGTTATACTAAAGAGGAAAGCCTTTTATCAGAAGTGATGAAGATGCTCAACAAAATGCTTTCTTCTTTAAAAAGTTCTCAACTTTCTTAACCTAAAAAGCTAATAAGCTGCAAGCTAACAAGCTAGTATGAAATTCCAAGTCCCGCAATTTATTGAAATAGAAGACAAGATATTCGGGCCTTTGACCTTGAAGCAATTTATTTACCTTGCCGGAGGGGGCGGAATTTCTTTCGTCATTTATTCCATAATTCCTTACCTTGTCATAGCTTTATTTTTCATCATACCGGTTATGCTTTTCTCTGTTGCTTTGGCTTTCTATAAGATAAATGGCAAGCCGTTCATATTCATTCTTGAGTCGGCCGTGAAATACACTTTGAGCAACAAACTTTATCTGTGGCAAAAAAGAGAAAAAGTTATAACAAAAAAAGACAGCATTTCCAACGACAACTCATCCCTCCTCAAAGTACCTAAACTGTCAGAAAGCAAGCTCAAAGATTTAACTTGGAGTTTAGATATAAATGAAAATATCAATCCGATTACGAGAGATAGTAAAAGGTTATAGGTGCTAGGCGTTAGGTTTTAGGGGTTAGGAAAGAAAAGATAAGATTGGGAATATAAAAAATATGTTATAATTTTTAAAAGTTGCAGGTTGCTGTTTTACAACTTTCTTCACTCTCGCCCTAAAACCTAACACCTATAACCTTCTTAAAAACCTACAACCTAAAAAAATGCCAACCAAATCAAAAGCAACACAGGATTTCGTGCCGATCAAAGAGGTGAGGGACGGCATTGTTATCTTGAAAAACAATTCAATGCGGGCAATCCTTATGGCATCTTCTTTGAACTTCGCCCTGAAGTCGGAAGATGAGCGAAATTCTATAATTTATCAATTTCAGAATTTTCTGAATTCGCTTGATTTTCCGATTCAAATATTTATCCAATCCAGAAAGCTGGATATAAGGCCTTACATAGCCCTACTTGAGGAACGATACAAAGATCAGATGAACGACTTGATGAAAATACAGATAAGAGAATACATCGCCTTCATAAAAAATTTTACGGAAAATTCAAACATTATGACAAAAAGTTTTTTTGTGGTCGTGCCTTACGACCCTCCAATTGTAGGTGCCAAATCGCAAATAATCGGCAATCTTATCGGCGGTAGGAAAGAATCAAACCCATCTAAAGAAAGAAGTGACAGCTTTGAAGAAAACAGGATGCAATTGGAACAGAGGGTGTCGGTGGTGGAACAAGGCTTGGTGCGCGCCGGAATAAGAACTGTGGGACTTGGAACGGAAGAAGTGGTGGAGCTGTTTTACAAGATATTCAATCCGGGCGACACGGAAAAGCCGATTCAGATAAACTAATTTACAATGAATTACGAAATACTAAAATTTTCATGTCCTCGGGTCGCGAAGCTGAATTCTTTAACGGTTTCACTCAACCAGACACTGAAATTTTCAGTATTTCGCAATTCAAGATAATTAAAATAATTTTTATGGGATTTTTAAACACATTATTCGGAAAAAAGGAAAGGACAGCGACGATTTCTTCGGTCCTGCCTCAAGAAATATATGAGGCTGGAGTTTTGGAGCTTCAAGACATCATCGCGCCATCCGCGCTCAAGATAACGCCGAAAGGATTAAACTTGGGGGACAAAATTGCCAGAACTTTCTTCGTGATTTCTTATCCCCGATACTTGTCAGAAAGCTGGTTTTCGCCGGTTATAAACTTGGACAAAGTTTTTGACATTTCAATATCAATCCGACCGATTGAAACCGAGAAAATGCTCCGCCAATTCCAAAAAAAAGTGGCTGAAGTCCAAAGCCAGATCAACGAAAGGGAGAGAAGGGGGTTGGTTCGCGATCCGATATTGGACACCGCCTACAGAGATTTGGAAAGCTTGAGAGACAATCTTCAGCAAGCGCAAGAAAAGCTTTTTGATGTCGCGATTTACATTACCATATACGGAGACAGCGACAATGAGCTGGATAAGATAGAGTCGGAAATAAAAACAATACTTGAGTCAAAACTTGTTTACCTGAAACCGGCTCTTTTCCAGCAGGAGCAGGGGTACAAAAGCGTTCTGCCGATAGCCGCCGACGAGCTTAATGTGTATTCAAAATTAAATTCATCGCCAATCTCCAGCCTTTTCCCCTTCATCTCTTTTGACCTTACTTCCGACAAGGGAATTCTTTACGGGATAAACAGACATAATTCAAGCTTGGTGCTTTTTGACAGATTCTCGCTTGAAAATTACAACTCCATAATTTTCGCCAAGTCCGGCGCCGGCAAATCTTACGCCACCAAGCTTGAAATATTGCGAACGCTTATGTTCGGCGCGGAAATAATCGTAATTGATCCGGAAAGGGAATACGAATATATGGCGGAAGCGACCGGAGGAAAGTATTTCAATATTTCTCTCAACTCCAACAATCATATCAACCCATTTGACCTGCCAGTGGCAAGGGAAGATGAATCGTCGGCAGACGTCTTGCGTTCAAACATCATCAACCTCGTCGGACTTTTTAGAATAATGCTCGGCGGTCTCTCTCCCGAAGAAGATGCCTTGATTGACCGCGCTATCAGCGAAACTTACGCCCTAAAAGACATTACCGCCGACTCCGATTTTTCCAATATTGAGCCACCGCTTCTCTCCGACTTTGAGCTCGTGCTTGCGGGAATGGAAGGAGCTGAAGGCCTAGTTCAAAAACTCTCAAAATACACGAAAGGAACATGGGCGGGATTCATCAACCGCCCGACAAATGTTGACATTAACAGCAAATTCATAGTCTTCTCCATAAGAGATATGGAAGATGAGCTCAAACCTGTGGCGATGTATATTGTCACGCACTTTATCTGGAACGCCATCAGAAAAACTTTGAAAAAACGTCTTTTGGTGATTGATGAGGCTTGGTGGATGATGAAGTC
>LBYO01000007.1 GCA_000996205.1 Parcubacteria group bacterium GW2011_GWA1_40_21
TGGGGAAAAGGATTTTTCGTTTTGCCTCGGCTGATTTCCCGCCCGCAGGAGGGGTCTGGGGAGGAATGCGGGCGGGATTCGCTTCCGCTTCTTTCGGAAAAAATTTGGCGGCTAAATTCATAAATATCATGATGGATTATAGTATAACATTGTCCAGTAATACATCAAAATGCTAAAATGTGAATAACTCAACTATGGATAAAATATCTGAACAACTTGGGAAAAATATGAAGCGCATTAGAGTTAAAAAGAAAATGTCGCAAGGCGATATTGCGCGGGCATTAGAAGTTGATAGGGGCTATATCAGCAATATTGAGAATGGCAAGAAAAATCCGACCCTTGCGACAATTCAAAAATTGGCTAATGCGCTTGGTGTTTCTGCTGATGAGCTTTTGAAATAACTATGAACCAAAACTACACAAAAGCAATTAAAGCCATCATAAATTTTAAAAAGGATTTTGATAAAATTGACCCCAAAACTCCAAAAAAATTAGTTGGTGAGATTGGTGAATTTTATACATTAAGGGAATTAGAAAGATTGGGGCTTGAACCAGAGCACAAGGGCGGACAAGGGGGATATGATATTTTTTTGAAAAAATTAAATAAAAAAATTGAAGTTAGAACTTCATTGTGGAAAAATGAGGGTGTTTATCCAGATAAAACGATTAGATTTTGGGGTTGGCGAGTTGAAAACCAAAATCAGAAAAGAAGCGAAAAATTTGATTATCTGGTAGGTGTTGGACTTGACGACAACTTTTCTAAACCGAAATTTTATATTTTTACCCACAAAGAAGCGTTTCGTGTTGGCGACACAATGATAGGACGATTTAAGAATATCAAAAAGAAAATTCATTTATTTGAAAATAAGAAGGTGTATTCTAAAGCTCTAAAATTGAAGCCAAAGTTGGTAACTTCCTTTGAGAGACGAATAAATAAATTCCCGTCCCTATTTTTAGATAAATGGAATAAAATCAAATGACACAGATTACTACAAAATACTTTTCTAAATATTTTTTCATTCTCATTGTTTTTGGACTCTTTTTAAACTTTAGTAATGTAGTTCAAGCCCAATCCCAATCTTGCAATTCCCTCAAAGAGATTTTTGAAAATAGCGATTATTGCGATAACAATAGCGTTTCCATACACGGAAGAGTGTATGAACTTTTGGACAATAATAAATTAACTTTGCAAGGATCAAAATATGTTTACGGCTTCCAGATCACCGATGATGGCACTCAAATTATCCGTGTTGTAAGTCCGGACGACATGGTTTTGGTAAAGGATTCCGAAGTGGTTATTGACGGAAGATATTACAAGAAACTATATGCCAATGGTCTCAATTTGGACGATACAATTGTCGCTTCGGGGAAAAATATCAAAGTCATTTTAACGGCTGATGAGTTGTTTAACGAGATTCTTGGACCTTGGGGAGCGACCATGGAAAAAGAAAAGACGCTCGCTCGCAGAAATATCATCTTTGCAATCCTTATCCCATTAGTTTCCGCAGGCGCGTTTTGGTTTGGCCTTGTTTTTTACCAGCGCAGACAAATCAGGGGGGCTACTTTTGAGGGATATGTGGAAAATCTTTTTAACAAACATGAGTGGCGTATTGCGGAAAGCAATGCTTACAGAAAACTTGGACGATGGGTGGAATCATATAGCAACCCTGATTTCGTTTTTATCAACCGAAAAACAAATAAACGAATAGCGGTTGAGTGCAAATACAAATCCGTATCGCCAAAAGAAGACGACAGATTTTTCTGGGCATACGAAGATCAGATTGAAAATTACCAAAACTTTTCTGCGAAAACTGGAACTCCTGTTTTTGTAGTTATCGGTATTGGCGGCAGACCGAAAAACCCGAAAAAGATTTTTCTTGCGCCGTTGTCTCTCGTCAAATATCCCGATGTAAAAATGGATTATTTGCAGAAATTTGAGCGAGACCCTAGAAAATCTTTTTCACTCGATAGCAGTGGAGCTTTGATTTAATTTTATGCCAACAAAAACAGAAAAAGATTTATGGGTAGAGATGTCTATCCGGGAGATATGGACACAAGCGCATTTTGCAGAGATTGCCTATTCGCACATTGATCCGAAAGCCGCGACCGGCAATGATGCTGTATTTTCTTCAATTCATTCGTTCTTATCGCACTGTGCGATGGTATCCAAAATGCTCTCCGCAAATTATGACACAACTACACCACGAACCATCGAGAATGTTCTAGTTATTAGCTCAACCACAGTCCATACAAAAACATTTCGCAATCATCTCGAACATTATGACGAAAGATTGAGGCGATGGATTGGACAGCATGGTGTTAATATTATGATTGGAGATTACAACATTGGGCCGAAATCCGCTTTGCAAATTCCAAACATGGTATTCGTCAGACATTATGATCCGAATAGTCAAATGTTCACATTTGTGAACGATGACTTTGATTTAGGCACAATGTCCTCTGAAGTTCAGAGAATAAAGGGTATTGCGGATAATTGGGTTAAAGGAATGGAGGGTGGGAAAATAAATCCTCCATTCATTTAAAATGTAGCCGCCGGATTTTTTCGCCGAAATGCCAGAAGCGAGGGCGCGGTGGAAGGGGGGTGTGGGGGGAATTCCGCCGCGCCCGAGCGTTCCGCCGGAGCGAAGCGGAGGCGGTCAGTCGTCGGGATTAGTTTGGTAAAAAGTTCGGATTTTGTTCAGGAGACACAGCCAGTAGAAATTACTATAAAATCGTATATAATCATTTTATGTTTTTATTATCAAACGGCAATAAAATAGATACTGAAGGCGTTATTGAAGCCATGGAAGATACAACTGGCGCGCGTCGGTATTTTTTTGATATTGAAAAAGGTGATGTCGTGTGCGTAGAAAAGAACAATGGGAAAAACAAAGAAAAAGCGGAATCTTTGGTGAAGAGCGGCAGATATATTGAAATACCAAATGTTCCGGACACAGAACAGAAAAAGTGGATGATGAAATTCGCTCAAGAATTTTTAAAGTCCGGTAATAAGGATGAGAAAAGTCTCTATGCTAAAATTGCCAAACTTTTGTCCGGTAAAAAAGAAAATTCTTTTAACATGGCGCTTAAAGCGCTTGAAAAAGACAAGATCGGATGGATACACGGCTGGTCGCAGTGGCAAAGAAATTGTCTATGGGAAGAGATGGAAAATTGGTTCAGCGTCTTGCCTGTTGAGATAGAAGACAAATTTGAAGGTTGTGATGATTGCGAACTCTGCAAGCTTATGGCTCAAGGTGAACATATATGCCGGTATAAGCGGTCAAAAAGTTAATGATATGTTTGATGAGGGCAATGAGAAACAAAATTGGGACAAACTTGAAAATTTAGTCGCGGAACAAAACGCTAAACATAAATTTTGGAAAGAGCCCAATTTTGGGTAAAATAAAAAAGCCTTGGCAATCTCATACAGAGACTGCCAAGACTTAAGGCTTATCCAGATTTTTATCTTCCGAATAATTCAATCTCAACTTCTTTATCTAATCGACAGTGAACGACCAACTGTACGGACTCTCCATCTGCGTTCCGGCAGCGTTGGCGGCCCGAACGGTCGTTTTCACAGTAGCTGTATATTTCTCTCCAACTGTAAGTGAAGAATCCGGCGTAAAGATAACATCCCTGCTATGTCCCTTTGTTCTCCCCGCAATCCTGTTGCCGAAAGAGTCGGTTAGTTTGAAAAACTTTTCATCATCCCTTCCACCACTGCTTCCGACATCAATTCCGTCAACTAAATTAATGTCATCAGAGTTTATAAACATGCAAAGCCTTGCGTAAACTTTAGTTTCGGTATCCGCAATATCGTTTTCCGGATAGCACCTTGTCACCCAGAGTTTTTCCACATAAACCGGACCGGGATCAGGTGATGCTGGAGCGGAAATGGTTGTAAATGTGTATGTTGATGTGCCGATATTGTTACCCGCCATATCTTTAATCTCATTACCAACTGTTATAGTATAAACAGTTGAATAATTAAAATTGCTTGATGGCGTGAAAACAGCAGTCGGCGTGCCGACATAATCGGTTCCATAGTCATAATAATTCACATCGCCACCTACGGTGCCGGAATTGCTGGACAGGGTAATTGTGGGTGTGCCGACAGTTGTCGCATCCATTCTTTCTCCGTTGCTGAAAATCACATATACATACTGTGTGTTTACTGCTACCTCCGTGGCATTGTTGAGCGGACTTGTGTACCAAACCCCGGCGTTGGAACCATCCAATGCTGTGCCTGTCGTGAACGAAAAACTTATACCGTTGGACGATGTTCCGGAAAGATTTGTCGTTCCGGTAGCCATTGTGCAGGTGTACAAGGTGCTTGCCGTCAAATTTGCTATCGGTGTGAATTTAGCCGTACCACCTACCATCACTATGTTGCCTCCAATGTAAGTAGGCGTCCCGCCAAAAGAAACAGTAAAAGTTCCCGTGCTGTTTGTAGTGGCTGAACCCACGCCTATGCTGGCGGAGTTCATAGCGTTATCGTTAAACCTAATGGTAACGGCTGTATTGATAGCCACACTACTGGTGCCGCTAACAGGATTTACCGACAAAATTGAGATGTTGGCAGCAAAAGCCCTATCCACCCCAACCACCAACAAACTTGCAATCAACAAGAAAAAATAAAACTTCTTCATTTTCATTATTGTTCACCTCCCATAAAGACAAAAAATAAAGTAAAGTAATTTTTTTAACTCCTCCTTTCTTTTTCTTCCTAAAATTTCTGAAAAAATTGAGATTTTATATTAACAAATCAAGGAACAAGCTCTTTCGGGCAATCTTTGTTCTTATAAAGACATAGCATTTTTTTGCAAAAATGTCCAATAAATTCAGCCAATTTATTGGCGCGGCGCATAGAATCGCGGAGCGGCATCTATTTTTCTATTCCTTTTTGCCTTGAAATAGGATACTCTGTGGATTATGTCAAAAAATGAGGTCATTCTAAGATTTGAAGAAGTGTCTTTTAATTACGGCCACAATCATCCGATTCTTATTGAAGCGGATTTTTCGGGGCGGAGAGGCTCCAAGATTACCTTGATGGGGCAGAATGGCGCGGGGAAAAGCACTATTTTTCAACTGATTACGAGTGCGATTCAGCCGGAAGAAGGAAATGTTCATATCGCGAATGGTCTTACTATCGCCACGGCCCGGCAGGTTATTCCGCGCGACCAAATGAATCTTACTGTCCGCGAATTTTTTGAAAAATATTTTAGCCGAAAAGTCTATGATATTGATCCGAGAATTGATGAAGTTCTTGAAGTCGTTAATCTTAAAGGCCATGAAAAATTGCATGACAGAATAATAAAATCATTTTCCGGCGGACAGCAGGCGAGACTCCTTCTCGCCTCGGCCATTATTCAGAACCCCGACCTCCTGCTTCTTGACGAGCCGACCAACAATCTTGATAAAGCCGGCATTGAACACTTGACCAAGTTTCTGATTGATTACAAAAAAACAGTCATTGTCATTTCGCACGACGCGGATTTTCTGAACGCTTTCAGCGATGGAGTTTTGTATCTGGATGTGTTCACTCGCAAGGTTGAGCAGTATGCCGGCAACTATTTTGACGTGGTGAAAGAAATTTCCGCGCGAGTGGAAAAAGAAAATAGAAAGAACGCCCAGCTCGCCAAAGAGATTCAAGAGAATAAAGACAAGGCGAACTTTTTCGCTCAGAAAGGAGGGCAGATGCGCCTCGTAGCCAAGAGAATGCGAGATAAAGCCGAAGAGCTTGAAGAAGAAAAGATGGATGTGAGAAGAGAAGACAAGACTATCCGTTCGTTCATCATTCCTTCACAGCCCGAAATTGTCGGAAATATTTTGCATATCTCGTCGTTTTCAATAATAAAAAATCATAAGCCGGTAAAACGAAAAACTGAAGTAGTTTTGAAGAAAAATCAGCACTTATTGATTACCGGACCAAACGGCATCGGCAAAACCACGCTCTTGGAATTACTTGCGTCGCCCGAGGGGAAGGGGGCAGAGATTGCTGAAGGCGTGCGAGTCGGCTACTATCGGCAAGATTTTTCCACGCTTAATTTTGAGGACACTGTCCGCGAATCTCTGTTCGCGGTGATGGATAAAAAGGTGGAAGAGACGATGCGCGCGACTGCCGCCGGTTTCCTAATCACTTCAGAAATGATCAGCGCGAAAATCCACCAGCTGTCAGAAGGACAGAAAGGACTTGTCGCTTTTGCGAGGCTCGTTCTCCAAAAGCCCGGGCTCCTGATTCTTGACGAGCCGACCAATCACATCAACTTCCGACACATCCCTGTGATTGCCGAGGCTCTCAACAAATACGACGGCGCGATGATTCTAGTGAGCCATGTTCCCGAGTTCGTCAAGCAAATCCGCATTGACGAGATTTTGGATTTGGAAAAATAGAATGAGTGCGGCAGAAAATAAAATGTTATAATTTAATATGTTATCGCGCGATAATATAACAATAATTTAATGCCCAAGAAACAAAATAGAACAAAACTGCCGAAGGATAAATTTTTTGAAAAGATAGAAGCGCTGGGGGAGGCACTGACTTTTGATGATGTCCGGCTGAAATCCGGATACTCGGAAGTGATGCCGGACGATGTTAATTTGGAATCAAAATTTTCGCGCAACATTTTGCTAAAA
This sequence comes from Parcubacteria group bacterium GW2011_GWA1_40_21, assembly GCA_000996205.1. Taxonomy (GTDB): domain Bacteria; phylum Patescibacteriota; class Minisyncoccia; order Phycocordibacterales; family GWA1-40-21; genus GWA1-40-21. The sequence goes on from LBYO01000007.1 coordinate 6,636, forward strand.
ATTCCCATCGTGAGCGCGGCGATGGATACCGTCACCGAGCATAAGATGGCGATTGAGATCGCCAAGCTGGGCGGGCTCGGCATAATTCACAAAAATTTGACTCCGGAGATGCAAGTGCAGGAGGTGTGCAAGGTTAAGTATTACCTCAATGGGCTTATTGATAAGCCGATATGTGTCAATCATAATGAAACTATTGAAGCTATACTTAAAATGCGCGAAAAAAGAGAATACGGCTTCCATACTTTTCCGGTGATTAACGATAATGGAGAGATTGTCGGCATTATCACCAGAAATGATTTTGATTTTTGCGACAATCATTCCGTTCGGGCGTGGGAGATTATGACGAAATCCGTCATAACGGCGGACAGCAAGACCAGTTTGGAAGAAGTTTACAAAATCATGACTCAAAAAAAGAAGAAAGCTTTACCTCTTGTGGACAAGAAAGGAAAAGTTGATGGAATGTATGTTTTAAAAGATGTCAAAAGAGTGCTGTTGAAAAATCCGTCTGGTTACAATCTTGATAAGAAAGGACAGCTTCGGGTCGGCGCGGCAATTGGAGTCAATGATTTTGACAGGATTGAAAAGCTCATCGGCAAACATATTGATGTCGCGGTGATAGATACGGCGCACGCCGATACGAAATCAGTGATAAGCATGCTGAAGAAAATAAAGTCGTATTGTAAAATAGATGTCGTCGTTGGGAATGTGTCCGAACTGGAGTCGGCAAAAAGGCTGGCTGACGCCGGCGCGGACGGGATAAAAGTCGGCCAGGGTCCGGGCTCAATCTGCACGACGAGAGTCATCGCAGGCATAGGATCGCCGCAAGTAAGCGCCGTCTACAAGTGCTCAAAGGTCGCCGATGAATACGGCATACCGATTTGCGCCGATGGCGGACTCAAGAATTCCGGAGACATACCGATCGCCATCGGCGCCGGCGCCTCGTCCGTGATGATGGGCGGAATGTTAGCTGGAACGAAAGAATCTCCAGGCGAAGTCGTGTTCAAAGAAGGAAGACAGTGGAAATCTTATCGCGGAATGGGGTCAATCGGAGCGATGGAGACGAACAAAGGTTCCAGAGAAAGATACGGGCAAGTCGCGACAGGCAAAAGCGAGCTCATAGCGGAAGGAGTAGAGGGACTTAAGGCGTACAAAGGGGAATTGAAAGAGGTGATCTTTCAGTATTTGGGCGGACTAAAGCGAGGAATGGGTTATGTCGGCGCGGAAGACATAGAATCTTTAAGAAGAAAAGCCGATTTTATGAAAATCACGAGCGCCGGCAAAGACGAATCCCACCCTCACGACATTTTAATAACCAAGGAACCGCCGAATTATCAGGTGGGAAATTAATATCTTTTTAAAAAAACTGTGAAAAACATTAAAAACATAGTTTTGATAGGGATAGTGGCGGCGGTGGTGTGGGTATTGTATTATTTTTCAATTCGTTAACTCGGCAGATTTTTTCGTAATTTGAGATGTAAAATTATGAAATTTTTTATGTCTGGTGTGTTATGATATAGTCCGTTTTCTTTGTTTTCTCACCTTAATAAATAGGGCAAGAAATTCTGTGGGTATCAGATACCCACAGAATCTTGAATTATGAAACGCAAAAATTTAGGTCCTCGGGTCGCAAAATCTATTTGTCTTCTAAATGTTTTTGCTCAACCAGACCGTAAATTTTTGCGTTTCATAATTCAAAGCACATAATGTAAAAATTTAAAAATATTAATATAACACTGACCAAATATATGCCAAAAATTTCAAAAATAATCGCGAGGGAAATTCTTGATTCAAGGGGGAATCCGACAGTTGAAGCGGATGTTTTACTAAAAGACGGCGCGTTCGGGCGCGCCGCGGTGCCTTCCGGCGCGTCAACCGGAAGCAAGGAAGCGATTGAACTTAGGGACGAAGACAGCAAAAGATACGGCGGGAAAGGTGTTCTTAAAGCTGTTTCCAATGTGAATACGGAAATTAAAAAAGCCCTTGTCGGCGGGGAATTTGACCAAAAGAAACTGGACAAAAAGATGATAGAAATTGACGGGACGGAAAATAAAGGGCGAATCGGCGCAAATGCGATACTCGCCGTCTCAATGGCTTTCGCACGCGCCTCGGCAGCGAGCGACGATATGCCGCTTTATAAACATTTTAAAAAGATAGGCAAAACCGGCAAGCCTCTTGTCTTGCCCGTCCCGATGATGAACATAATCAACGGCGGGAAGCACGCGGAGAACTCAACCGACATTCAGGAATTTATGATAATACCTCTGGGCGCGCCGACATTCAGAGAAGCTTTGCGATACGGAGCGGAAACTTTTCATATGCTCAAGAAAATTCTGGCATCAAGAAAAATGAGCACATCAGTCGGGGACGAAGGCGGATTCGCGCCGTCTCTCTCGTCAAACGAAGCGGCTATTGAAATTATTTTGGAAGCTATCGCCAAAGCCGGATACAAGGCGGGAAAAGATATTGCAATCGCGATTGATTCGGCAGCGAGCGAATTTTATAAAGATGGAAAATATCACTTGGAAAGTGAAGGAAAGATTTTATCAAGCAGTGAGATGGTTGAATTTTATTCCGATTGGACCAGTAAATATCCGATTGTGTCTATTGAAGACGGCTTGGCGGAGAATGATTGGGAAGGTTATGAAACATTGACAAAAAAACTTGGCGACAAAATCCAAATTGTCGGCGATGATATTTTTGTCACAAACAGTAAAATTCTTAAAGAGGGTATTGAAAGAAAAGCGGCTAATTCAATTCTTATTAAACTTAATCAAATCGGCACTGTGTCAGAAACCATTGATACGATAAATATGGCCAATAAAGCGGGCTTCACATCGGTCGTGTCTCATAGAAGCGGAGAAACAGAAGATTCAATAATTTCTGATTTTGTCGTCGGTATGGGGACTGGTCAAATAAAAACAGGTTCGCTTTGTCGGGGAGAAAGGACGGCGAAATACAATCAGCTTTTGAGGATTGAAGAGGAGCTCGGCAAGAAGGCGATTTTTATGGGCGGTCAAGCGCTTAAAAAATAATTGTTCAGATAGCAAAAATTACGAAATGCAAAAATTTATGGTCTGGTTGAGCAAGAACATTTAAAAAACAAATAGCTTTTGCGACCCGAGGACCTAATTTTTGCATTTCGTAATTGGGAGTCATCATATAGCAAAACAGCGGCTCATTATCTAAAATAATATTGAGCCGCTGTCATTGAGATTCAGGACGGTCTTCATTCTTCATATTCAATGTCCGGCTCATTAAGGCAAAGACAAGCCAGCCATCCAACAAACAACCCCACGCACACGATAGACAAGGTTACGCAATAGACCGCTTTCCGCATTATTTTCTCCACTATCTTTTTCATTGCGGGGCCTCCAAAAAGTCCAAAAGAAGAACAATAAATCACTCCCGATAATATATATCTTTTTATATAAAAATCAAGGTTCAAAACTAGGTTCAAGACTAGAACGGCTTTAATATCGCTTCTCCGATTTTATTTATCAAATCCTCCGTATCCGAGTATTCTAAAAATGTTTTTGTCACAGCCTTAAGCGAGCCAGATATCTTAGAATTTTTTCTGTAAATACAAGCGATTGGCACATTCAGCATATCTGCCCAGCCCAACTCAATTCCAAGACTGGTAGACGGATGAGAAACTTCGGCGATGATTAAATCACAGCCTTTTTTAAAAAGCTCCTTTGAGCCAAAAGACTCTCCGCTCTCTTCGTGAGGAAAAATGAAAGTATGCTCCTTGCCTATCGGACTGTTCTTGATCGGATTGTAAAGTTCCTTTTGAAAATCAAAATTTCTTGAATGCGCGATGTAAATTTTCATAAAATTATTTTACAATTCATAAAATTTATCGTAGTGATTGACCCCCATCAATTGTATAAACACCGCCAGTAATATATCCTGTATCCTCACTCGCCAGGAAAAGGGCTAGCTTAGCAACCCCTTCGGGAGTGCCGGCTCTTTGCATTGGATTCTTTTTTAAAAATTCGTCATATTCTTTCTTTTCGGGAAACGCGCGATGAAGCATTGGCGTATCAATTGGTCCTGGACAAATAGAATTTACTCGCAACCCTTTTTCCGGGAATTGCAAAGCGATTGCTTTTGAAAACATAATGACTGCTGACTTTGACGCGCAGTAAATCGCTGACTCTTTTTCTGGAACTATTCCAAGAGCCGAAGATATATTTATAATATTTCCTTTTGTCTTTAATAACTCCGGGATTGAAAATTTTGTAGTTAGAAAAACGCCCTTGAAATTTACATTCATAATCCAATCAAAATCAGTAATTGGCATTTGAGCAATATCGCTTTGGGAAAGAGAATACACACCTGCAGAATTTATTAAAATGTCCAGCTTGCCGAACTTTTTTATCGTTTCAGAAAGAAGATTTTTTATTTGACTTTCTTCTCGAACATCAGTCTGTACAAAAAGGCAATCGGAAGAAATTGATTTTGCGATATCATTGCCGTTCTCTGATTTATCACTTGCAATAACAACTTTTGCTCCTTCTTCCGAAAAAAGTTTGGCAATGGCAAATCCAATCCCCGATGTGCCGCCTGTTATTATCGCAACTTTATTTTTCAGTTTCATAATTGAATTTTATATCGTTACTATTTCCGAAGCCCTCTATGCCGAGCGAAACTGTCCTCCGCAACGAATATAACTGGCGGAGGAGGTGAGATTCGAACTCACGGCCCCGTTTCCGAGGCGACAGTTTTCAAGACTGTTCCGTTAGACCACTCCGGCACTCCTCCTAAAAAACATTCACTCGAACAAAATGTTCAAGTAAATAATAACTTAACATATTCGCTCCAATTTTTCTAATGCGCCAAGGCGAAGCACAGCACTTGGCGCGCACCGGCATTAAGCAGAGTTTTTTTCGCTTCCGACATTGTGGCGCCGGTCGTGATGACATCGTCTATGAGAATGATATTGGTGCCGGAAATTTTATCCGGATTGGCGGCTCTGAAACATCCTTTAAGATTACTCAATCTTTCATTTCTGTTTTTGAGGGAAGTTTGGCTGGGCAAATCTTTTATTTTTTCAAGAGCATCAAGGCATAATGCAAAATTTTTTTCCGCGTCAATTCGCGCCAGCTCTTTCGCGATAAGCTCGCATTGATTGTATCCTCTTTCTTTCAAACGATTTTTGGAGGAGGGAATAGGGATAAGAATCGGATTTTTAAAATCGGAAAAAATAGCTTCATCGGCAATCTCGCCCAGCATATATTCGTAAAAAATTTTGCAAAAAGCACCCAGTATTTTTTCATTTTTTCTGTATTTTATTTCCCATATCGCCTGCCTTGCCAATTCGTTCCGATAATCAAACAGAGCTTTGCCTTCCTCGCCGTCAATCTCTCTTGCTCTCGGTATTTTCTGATCAATCTCATCCGCGCTCATATTTTGGATTGAAATTATCGGTGCAGGACGGGGAAAAAGGAAATCTAGAATCAAACTTAGTAATTTGCGGCGATATTTCATAGTGTAAGTATAATTTAGCTGGTCTGAAATTTCTAATTCCTAATTGACCTAATTTCTAATCAAATTCCAATACCTAATGAATAAATGACTAAATAGAAATTTATTTAATCTTGCCTTATTATTCATTGGGATTTGATTATATCAATTAGAAATTAGACATTAGAAATTAATTCCCAAACCTACAACCTACAACCTACAACCTACAACCTACAACCTACAACCTAAATATTATGCTATAATGTGTTTTATTAAACATCATGGATAATCTTTTTAAAAAGGTCTGGAATTATTTTTTTTCAAAGAAGAGCCCAAGCGTGTTGGGGATAGATGTGGGATCTTCCTCAATAAAATTAGTCCAGCTTAAGAAGAAGGGGGGGAAAGCCGTACTTGAAACTTACGGCGAAATATCTCTCGGACCTTACGCCGGTTTTGAAATCGGCAGGTCAACCAATTTAAGCGCCGATAAAGTTGCCGAGGCTCTTCGAGATCTTATTGGCGAAGCCAATGTTACGACCAAATCGTGCGGGCTTTCAATTCCGGTCAGTTCAAGTCTTATTACTTTCATAAAATTGCCCCAGACGGCTGAAAAACAGCTTGAAACCGTCATACCTATGGAAGCCAGAAAGTATATACCGGTTCCGATTTCGGAAGTCAGTCTGAATTGGTGGGTCGTGCCGGAAGAACAAGACGAGCGCTCCGAGTTTCAAGGCAACGAAGGTGAAAAAATGGAACAAGGCATAAATGTCTTTCTCGCCGTCATCCACAATGACGCCATAGACCGCAATGCTAAAGTGGTAAAAGCCGCGAATTTGGAATCAAGCTTTTTTGAGATTGAATTATTCAGCAGTATCAGGTCCTCGCTTGACCAGAGCCTGCGTCCGGTTATGGTTTTTGATATGGGGGCAAGCTCCACGAAGCTTTATGTCGTGGAACGAGGCGTGTTGAGAAATTCTCACATCATCAACAAAGGGTCGCAAGACATCAGTATGGCGGTGTCAAAGTCAATGGGAATAAGTTTTGAAGAGGCGGAGAGGCTGAAGAGAGAGTATGGAATCGCGAGCGGCGGCGAGAATAAAGACCTGACGGAAATAGCTTCTCTCACTCTTGAATACATATTTTCGGAATCAAGCAGGGTTTTGTTGAATTACCAGAAAAAGCACAATAAGAATGTGAGCAGGGTAGTACTCACGGGCGGAGGCGTCAATCTCAAGGGTTTTAAAGATTACGCTCAGACAATTTTTCAGGCGGAGTGCGTTATTGCCAATCCTTTTGAGAAAGTTGAATTCCCGGCTTTTCTTGACGATGTCCTAAAAACAGCCGGTCCCGAATTTGCCGTAGCCATAGGCGTGGCGCTGAGGAAACTTCAGGAGATGGAGTAGAAAGTTATCAAGTTCATCAAGTTTGTAAAGTTATAAAGTGAAGATTGGGCGATAAGAAATAAAAACTTTACAAATTTTCCGCTTTCTTTCTTTTTATCTGCACTTTATAAACTCGATAACTTTTTAGACTTTATAACTTGCGCGCGCTTCGCGCGCGCTTGCTCTCAAATTCAATACGATTTATAATAGTAGAAGCTTGTTAAGTCATAAATTTCTGTGAATTACGAAATGCAAAAATTTATGGTCTGGTTGAGCAAAAACATTTAGAAGATGAAGGGGTTTTGCGACCCGAGGACCTAAATTTTTGCATTTCGTAATTCAAGATAAATTTTAAAATTCATATGGACGGAAAATTTCAAACGTCATTTATCCCCAAAAAACCCGTGGTCTCTTCTGAAAGAGTCAGAAGTTCCGGCGTAAGTTTGTTTATGGCGATTTCAATATTTGTTTTCATCGTCAGTTTGGCACTCGCCGGATTTGTTTTTGCCGGACAGAAATATTTGTCGTCGCAACTTGAAAAAGACAAGAAAAGTTTCGCGAAAGCGCAAGAAATATTTGACTCTCTCACTGTGGAAACTCTCGTCAAGCTGGACAAAAGGATAGAGTCCGCCAAAAAGATATTAGAAAAACACATCGCGATTTTGCCCATATTTGATTTTTTGGAATCAAAAACTCTCAAGAATGTGCGTTTTAAGTCTTTGAAAATATCCTTTTCAGAAAATGGCGTCGCGGAAATTGAAATGAAAGGAGAAGCAAGAAATTTCAGCGCCGTGGCTCTTCAGTCCGATGTTTTCGCCGAAAGCAAAGAGCTCAAAAATCCCATAATATCGGATATAGATTTGACTCTTGCCGGCGGAGTTTCGTTCAACTTTAAATCAGAGGCGGACCCGAGTTTTGTTCTTTATAAAAACGCCAGAGGAATTGAAGATAATAAAGAGAATAATAATTGATATATGAATATAATAGCGCCAATATTTTTAATCTTAGCCGCGGTCGGGATTTTCTACGGATACACCAATCCTAATTATCGTGGCGAAAATGTTCCGACGAACATAGTGAAGCTCGCGGAAGAAAGAAAAAAGTACGCGGAAGCACTGACCAATTCCAACAGTCTCGTATCTGAAAGAAACAAGCTTGTGGAGAAAAACAATAATCTGTCCGGTGATGATCTGGATCGGTTGAAAAAGCTCATCCCCGACCATATTGACAACGCGAGGCTGATAATTGATATTGACAATATAGCTTCAAGGCACGGTCTTAACATAAGAAACATAGATATAAACAACGACGCGGGGAATAAAGAAGCTCTTGGTCCCGATAATAATCTCTACGGCGCTCTCACCTTTAAATTCAAGATAATCGCTCCGTATGACAAATTCAGGTCGTTTTTGAAAGACCTTGAAGACAGCTTGAGGATTATTGATGTCGTCGGCATTTCTTTCAGCTCGACGGAAACAGGCTTTTATGATTACGAGGTCTTGATAAAGACATATTGGATTAAATAAATTTTAAATAAAATGTTCAAAAAAAATAAAGTCATACTTCCGGCCGCGCTCATAATACTGGCTTTTATCGGCTATCGTTTTATGTTCCAGAAAGACCCGTCGTCCGGCAACAGCGCTCTCGCGGTTGAATCCAAAGTGGCGGACGGCGGACAATCAGTAATCGGCAAAGATCTCATAGTCACTCTTTCTAAACTGAAATCTTTGGTTTTGGACGAGACTTTTTTCAAGGACCCGGTTTTTAACAGTCTGAATGATTTCAGTACCTCGATAGCCCCGCAGGAAGTCGGCAGGACGAATCCATTTTCTCCAATAGGCGGATTATCCGCTTCGGACAATGGTGATTTTTCCGCGGACAAAAAAGTCAAAAATTAAAACGGAATTTCTGAAAACGATTCCATTTCTTAATAAGTAATCAATATCGCAAAATGAGCATTTTAGAAGTATTGGCGGACAAAAATATCATAAGGGCAAAAGATATTGACAAGATCAGGGGACGGGCTGAATCTTCCAACCGCAAAACGGAGGAAGTTCTCGCAGAAATGGGGGTCAAAAACGATGAGATTTTGGCGGCTTACGGAGATTATTACAAAATTCCCACAAGAAAACTTGAAAGCAAAGATGTCTCTTTTTCTCTTCTTAAATATATTCCCGAGGAATCCGCGACTCATTATAAATTTGTTCCAATCGGTTTGAAAGACGGCGTTCTGGAAATAGGCATAGTTGACCCGGACGACATTGAGGCGAGAGACGCACTCAATTTCATAGCTTCAAAACTCAACATTCCGTTTAAGGTTTTTCTTATCACGAAGCGCGATTTTGACGAAACAATAAAAGCTTACAAGGGCCTTTCCGGCGAAGTGACCAAGGCTCTGTCGGAGCTTGAAACGGAGCTTTCTTCGGATCTGAAAGACATTGAGATGAGGAGAGGCGATGATGATATTTCTCAAAAAAATACCGAAACCAAAATCATTGAAGACGCTCCCGTCACCAAGATCGTCGCCACGGTACTCCGTTACGCCATAGACGGCAGAGCGTCCGATGTTCACATTGAGCATATGCGCGACAGAGTCAGAGTAAGATTCAGAGTTGACGGAATACTGAATACAAGTCTCGTCCTTCCTTCTTCCGTCCATCAAGCAGTCGTCGCGAGAATAAAAATTTTGTCAAATATGAAGCTGGATGAAAAGAGAAAGCCTCAAGACGGCAGATTTACCGCAAAAATATCCGGTAGAAAAGTGGATTTCAGAGTGTCTACTTTTCCGTCTTATTACGGCGAAAAAGTCGTGATGAGAATTCTTGACCAGGAAAAAGGAGTTCAGACCCTTGAAACAATCGGACTTTCCAAGAAAAATTTGGAATTGGTGCGGGAAGCGCTAGACAGGCCATACGGCCTCATACTCATATCTGGACCGACGGGGTCTGGCAAAACAACCACCCTTTACTCAATGCTCAACGAAATAGACAAGGAAAGATACAATGTTTTGAGCTTGGAAGACCCCATTGAGTACAATATTGACGGCGTAAGCCAGTCTCAAGTTCATCCTGATATCGGGTACACATTCGCGACTGGATTAAAGACGACTCTTCGCCAGGACCCGGATGTGATAATGGTCGGCGAGATCCGAGATAAAGAAACCGCCCAGCTCGCGGTCCAAGCCGCCCTTACCGGACACTTGGTCTTTTCAACAATCCACACCAATACTTCCACTGGCGTGATTCCGAGACTTATTGATATGGGCGTGGACCCTTACCTTATAGCCCCGACTCTTATCCTTACGATGAGCCAGAGGCTTGTCAATTTGTTGTGTCCCGGCTCTGGCAATCCTCTGCCCGTAGAGGGTAGCATAAAAGCTCTTATTGACAGGCAGTTCAGCGATCTGCCGGAAGAATTCAAAAAAGAATTACCACCTTTAAATTATGTTTATGAAAAATCACCGTCCCCGACTTGTCCTAGCGGTATAAGAGGCAGAATCGCCGTTTCCGAAGCTTTTAAAATGGACAGCGATATTGAAAATCTCATTTTAAACAATCCGATTGAATCAGCCGTATTTAAATCGCTTCGGAAAAAAGGGATGATCACTATGAAAGAAGACGGCATCATCAAAGCCTTGAATAAGATTATCCCCTTTGAAGAAGTCATCAACCTGTAGTATAATTTAAAAAAATTATGGCGGGTAATTTCTGAAAATAAATAAGGGGCGAATAAGTTTGAATTTCTCGCAGCGTCACGCTTATGGAAAACAAAAATAAAAAAATAATGATAGTGGACGATGACCGGTTCTTGATTGATATGTATACTCTCAAATTCAGCAAAGGCGGTTTTGATGTTGAGTCAGCGACCAAGGGAGAAGAAGCTTTGGAGAAGCTTCGGGGAGGACTTGATCCTGACATACTTATACTTGATGTCGTTATGCCCTCGCTTGACGGCATCGGACTTCTGGAAAAGATAAGGCAAGAGAAGCTCGCGGATAGAGCTGTTGTCATAATGCTGACCAACCAAGGGCAGAAGTCTGACATTGACCAGGCAGATAAATTGGGCGTTAATGGCTACATAGTAAAAGCGATGACCATACCTTCCGAAGTTTTGGAGGAAGTTATGAATATTTACAATAAAGGAAAAAGATAAGTTCTAAATCAAAATGCAAAAAGATTACAAAAAAGAACTCAATGAACTCATAAAGACCGTCATAGACGAGGGAGGTTCCGACCTTCATATTTCCGAAGGAAGGCGCCCGACGATACGGGTTTCGGGATTCTTGATTACTTTGGTCAAAAAGGATGTTTTTTCAAAAGAGGACACTTACGGTATTATCAAAGAGCTTCTGATCCCTGCAAATAAAGAGCTTTTTTTGAAAAACAAAGAAATAGATTTTTCTTACGACTATTCCGGAGACGGGGCGTCGGAGTCCGCGGGCAAAAAAGGCGCTCGCTTCAGGGGAAACGGTTACTTCCAGCAGGGAAGCGTGAGTGTCGCCCTTCGTCTTATATCGAAAAAGATTCGCACTATCGGGGAGCTCAATCTTCCTCCCATTCTTGAGTCGTTTACTCAAAAACAGCAGGGATTTTTTCTGGTCGTGGGGCCAGTCGGGCACGGCAAGACGACTACATTGGCCTCTCTTGTTGAAACAATCAATGAAAGCCGAGCCGAGCATATCATCACCATTGAAGACCCAATAGAATATATTTACGAACAAAAAAGGTCAATTATAGACCAGAGAGAAATAAGGGTTGATACGGAGGATTTTCCCACCGCGCTTAAAAGCGTGTTTAGGGAAGATGTTGATGTGGTACTCATAGGCGAGATGCGCGAAACCGAAACCATATCAACCGCGGTAACTGCCGCGGAAACGGGACATCTAGTGTTCTCCACTCTTCACACCAACAACGCCGCCCAGACGATTGACAGGATAATAGACTCGTTTCCGGCGGCTCAACAGGACCAAATAAGAATTCAGCTTGCAGGAAGCCTTGCCGGAATTTTCTCCCAACGGCTGATTCCAAGAATTTCAGGCGGACTTATCCCGGCTTACGAGCTTCTTATAAATAATAACGCGGTGCAGAATCTTATCAGGGAGAAAAGAACGCACGAAATAAATACTGTCATTGAAACCGGCTCCCAAGATGGTATGATTGACATGAACAGATCGCTGGCTGATTTGGCCCGAAGAGGAGAGATAACCATAGAGAATGCCTATCTCCACTCTCTTAATTCAAAAGTTCTGGAGAAGCTTATATAAAGAAGGTTGTAGGTTTTAGGTAGTAGGTTGTAGGAAGAAAAATCCTCAAAACCTACAACCTACAACCTACAACCTACAACCTAAACATGTTATTCAATTACAAAGCATTAGACGAAAAAGGCGAAGATAAGACGGGGAATATTGAGGCGTTGAACGCGGATATCGCCATAAGCTCGCTTCAGAGGCGAGGTCTTATAATTTCGCAAATAAAAGCTGTTGATGGAAGCTCATTTCTTGAGAGGAAATTCTCTTTTTTCAACCGGATTTCAAATAAGGATGTCGTTATTCTTTCTCGCCAGATGGCCACGATGTTTGAAGCTCAAGTCTCGGCGCTCCGAGTTTTTCAGCTTATTGCCGGCCAAACCGAAAAAGCGGCCCTTAGAAATGTGCTCAACGAAGTGGCTTCCGATATTCAAGGCGGCAGTTCAATTTCAGACGCGCTGTATAAACATCCCAATGTCTTTTCTGATTTTTATGTGAATATGGTCCGTTCCGGCGAGGAGTCGGGACAGTTGGACAAGACTTTTCTTTTTCTGGCTGATCATTTGGACAGGTCTTATGAAGTTTCCTCAAAAGTCAAGAACGCTTTGGTTTATCCGGTTTTTGTCGTATTCACTTTTTTTACGGTTATGTTCCTTATGTTTACGATGGTAATCCCGAAAATAAGCGCTATCCTCGTGGAATCCGGACAATCAATACCGATTTACACGAAAATTATTATGGGCATTAGCAATTTCTTGGTCAGCTACGGAGTGTTTCTCATTATAGTCGCGGTTATCGGAGCCTTCTTTTTTTACAGATACAGTCGCACCAGAGAGGGTAAAATTTCCGTGGACAAAGCCAAACTTTCAATTCCGTATGTCAGTAATTTATTCAGAAAACTCTATCTTTCGCGCTTTTCCGACAATATGAATACGATGTTATTAAGCGGGATCCCGATGGTGCGAGGACTTGAGCTTACTTCTAAAGTCGTGGGCAACGAGATTTACAAGCAAATTTTGGAGCGCGCTTTGGAATCGGTGAAAGGCGGCAGTTCTCTTTCCGATTCTCTTGACAAAGAGAGCGAGATTCCGGGGATTTTGATACAAATGATTAAGATAGGAGAGGAGACCGGGGAATTGGGGAATATATTGAAAACCCTGTCTAATTTTTATCGCCGAGAAGTTGTAAATGCCGTTGACACGGTCGTGGGTCTTATTGAGCCGATTATGATTGTGACACTGGGCTTGGGTGTCGGCATTCTTCTTTCTTCCGTTCTTATACCCATCTACAATATTTCTTCGGCGATGTAGACAATAGTTAAAAGTTTATTCCGCCCGAGGCGGATCCTCCTTCGGAGGAAAAGTTTATAAAGTAAAGTCAGAAGTTTTTTCTCCGAAGCTTGTTAAAAGCACAATTAATATGTTATTTTGGTTCAAATGGATAAAGCTAATCTTACAAAAGAGCAAAAGGAAAAAATAATCGCCGCAATGCGATCTTGCGGTGCCGTGGTTGGCTATTTGTTCGGTTCTTACGCTCGCGGAACGGCGAATTTGCGAAGTGACATTGATGTTGCCGTGGTTTTTCCTTACGAAATGGCGGTTGAATCGCAGGAGAATCGCGTTGAGGATATTCGGAATAATCTTGAAAAAATTTTTGGGGCAGACAAGGTTGATGTGATAAATGCCGGAACGATTAAAAATCCTCTTTTGCTGTATCTTGCCACTCTCGGAGAGGGGGTGGTTCTTTTTGCTGACAATGTTTCTATAAAGAATTCCGTCGCGGCGCGCGCTCTTCGGGATTTTGAAGATACCGAATATTTGAGACACATTCAAAGTGCGAGTCTAAAAAAATTATTCGCTTAAAACACAAAAATGGTCCCAATAAATACTGCCACAATTGAAGATAAGCTGTTTCGGCTCAATGAAAACATAAAATTCATTGATGATGTTCTGAAAAAATCCGACAAAGATATTTTGGCTGACAGACCACTGTATTACGGCTTACAGCATCTGCTCCAGATTTCAATAGAAATTATTATTGACATTGGTTCTCATATTTTATCCGAAAAATTTAGCATAAACCCGAAAACATATGCCGATGTTATCGCCACTCTCGGAGAAAAAAATATTCTGGATCAAAAGTTTGCTGCGGAGCAGGCGGAAATGGCAAAATTTAGAAATATGCTCGTCCATTATTACGACAATTTAGATGACAAAAAAGTTCTTGAATATAGCCATTCTGCCCCGGAAATTTTCCGATTGTTCGGTAAAGCCTTTAACGATTTTTTGAAAAAGAGCGAATAATGCAGGCGTGAGAGTTAAAAGTTCATCAAGTTATCAAGTTTGTAAAGTTAGGAGAAAAGATCTTCTGACTTTACTTTATAACTTCATGGACTTTATAAACTTTCGACTATTTTTGGTTATCCACAGCCGATATTTCTTGACTTTATAATTTTTTGCTATACTTATCTCCGTAAGCTTGAAAATACCTTTAGGCAAGCATTATGTTTTAATAATGCCGGTCCGATACGGGGAAGAGGTCGATTCGTTCCGGTTATCCAAAATGACCGCGAACGAACTCTTTGCAAGCGTTTTTATTTAAAAATTTATTAAAATTATTAATTTATCAAATTTCAAAAATGTTAAAAAATTCAAAAAAAGGTTTTACACTCATTGAACTCTTGGTGGTCATCGCCATCATCGGTATTCTTTCTTCAGTCGTGTTGGCTTCCCTTAACTCGGCGAGGAATAAGGGGAATGATGCGGCTGTTAAGTCAAACTTAGCTAATCAGAGAGCGGAAGCTGAGATTTTCTATGATGCGGGCGCAACATATGAGGGCGTGTGTGCAACCACAGGAACCAATGTTATAGGTGACGGAGTAACAGCGGCAGCTATTGCTGGTGGTGGAACATATACAGCAGGCGATACCGTAGATGCTACAGCCAGTGCGGCAGCGTGTCATGACTCAGCTTCAGGGTGGGCAGCAGTTTCCCCTCTTAGAGGTGGTGGTGGATACTGTGTGGATTCGACAGGGGCATCAAAATCTGTCGTTATTACAGCTCTTGATACAGACAATGACATAACATGTGACTAATTAAGAAAAAGTATAAAGAAAAATTGGGCTAGATATTTTCTACTGAGAATATCTAGCCCTTTTTCTTTTTTTATAACTTTTTTATAAAATGACGATACTATAACTTGGCGGTTTCACCGCCAAGTGAATTTCTTTTTTGTTGGCGGATGTTATATACTTTTAATGTGATAAATTTTTTAAAAAATGTGAAATGCAATTCTCTGACTAGAAACCTACAACCTACAACCTACAACCTACAACCTAGCAAGGGTTTTACCATCATTGAGCTTCTCGTGGTCGTGGCGATAATTGGAATCGTCTCCGGAATAATTGTGGCGTCCGTTAGCGGCTCAAAAGCCAAAGGTCGTGACGCGAAAAGGATAGCCGACATCAGCGTCATTCAGCTCGCTCTTGAGAGGTATTATGATGAGAAGCGTTACTATCCCACTGATTTAAGCAGTTCCAGCAATTCAGATGATTTATCCGATTATGACAGTTCCGTGCCGACAAAAGATTCTTCGGGCAATGACTACAAATATTCAGCTCTTAACGCCGATAATACCGCTACTTGTTCCAATGATTGCCAATCTTATCATCTCGGCGCCACGCTTGAATTGGCAAATGGAATTTTGGATGATGACACGGTTGATGAGGATAATAATATTGGATTTATTGGAACAGGTCTTGTGTATGATGTTTTGCCTAAGTTTTAGAAGTCTTTGAGTCAGTTTTCCGTCGTTCCCGCATTCGCGGGAACGACGGAAGTAAAATGTGGAAATTAAAAAAGAGAAGCCGGAGGACATTTGCGGCGCAAATTGGATGTTTCGTTTCCAAGTGATCTTTAGGCTTGGAAACGAAACATCCAAGTTCAAACCTACAAACTACAACCTAATTTTTGTGTTATCATATTAACTATGGATCTTCTCATCTGGTTTGCAATATTCGTCTTCGGAACAATCATTGGCAGTTTTCTCAATGTTGTGATTTTGAGATACGACACGGGGGAGTCGATATTAAGCGGAAAATCCGCCTGCTTTTCTTGCGCAAAAAATCTCTCGTGGTATGAAATGTTTCCGATTTTGAGCTGGGTCGCGCTTCGCGCGAAGTGCGGAAATTGCAAAAGCAAAATATCATGGCAATATCCTCTGGTGGAATTTTTCACCGGCCTTCTTTTTCTCGGTGTCCATTTAAAACTAAATGGAATTTATTTTTCAAATTCACCGCATTTATTTTTAGCACTTGGAAACTTAGTTTCCAAGTGCGCTTATTTTTATTATTTTGCCGTTTTCAGTATTCTTATCGTGATAACCATTTACGATTTAAAACACAAAATAATACCGGATTTGCTAGTCTTTTCTTTCGCCTTTCTTTCTCTGATTTGGTTTGTTGCTAATATCGGTTTTGCGAATTTATTCCAATCGCCTCACTTTCTGGACTTGTTTGCCGGTCCGATTCTCGCCTTGCCTTTTTTTCTAATGTGGCTTTTGTCAAAAGGGCGATGGATCGGACTCGGCGATGCCAAGCTCGCTCTGGGAATGGGGTGGTTTTTAGGTTTGATTCCGGGGGTGTCGGCGGTGATTCTGGGTTTTTGGATCGGGGCGGTCATTAGTCTGTCATTGCTCTTTGTTCAGAGGTTGAATTTAAGCGGAAAAAATCTTACAATTAAGAGCGAAATACCATTCGCGCCGTTTCTCATCCTCGGACTTCTCGCAGTTTTCTTCTTCGGCTTTGATGTGATGAATCTCGGTGTCTTGTTTTCTCAATAAAAAAGTTGCAAATCAAATGAATATTGAACTTAAAAAAAATAACTCTCCGTCTAAAAACTCACCCCTTAAAAAGTTAAAAAGCTACCCGCTAAAAATATTCCGTCTCTTTTCTAAAAACCTACCCGCCCGCCACGACTGCTGTCGGGCATGTCGGGCGCGGCAACCTAAAACCTATAACCTAGAAACTACCAAAGGTTTTACTTTGGTCGAGCT
>LBYO01000008.1 GCA_000996205.1 Parcubacteria group bacterium GW2011_GWA1_40_21
AACCGCGCCACAAGAGTACTTCCGAAAATATAGTCGCAAAGCACCACGCAAGTACCTCCATTTTCTAGGAGAAACCGCCATATGTGTGTGCACATTACCATTAAGGCTTGACAATATATATATTTCGTGTACACTATTTGTGTTGGTAGTTCGTTGAAAAATTGAATTAAGAATTTATTTTATTTTTTTGGAGATTTTTAGAAAGGAGAAAGCAAGGATGAGAATGGATGAATTAAAAATTAAAAAAGGCAAAATCGTTAAGGCAAACGGTTGCATGGTAAAAAAATATAAAGTCGTTTCCCTTAACTTGGTGGAAGTTAAGGACGATCATTTTTTTAAAAATAAACTGAAGATTTTTATAAAAGGGGTGGAAAAAATGGCCCCGCGAGGAAGTAACTCATTCATAATTAGCTCGTGCAGACAAGAAATGAAGAAAAGAACGAATGTAGGTTTTGGCATGGCAGATTCCACAACTTATTGTCGCCCGGTTTTATATTTAAAAATTTGAATCGGTTACAAGGCTGTTGTTTTCGTTAATTTACAAACAACAGCCTTTTTTTATAACACCAAATTTCCTTTGGCCGTTAATCTGTCCGGCTTTGTAAAATCTTTGTTTGCGGCGTGCAGATACCCGGCCGCGCCGATCATCGCCGCATTGTCGGTGGTGAGTTTAGCGGAGGGAAGATACAAGGCGGTCGTCTGCCCCCTAATGTCAAGGTCTCGCCTTGACATTAGGACAGCCTTTTTTATTTGGACGCGGAGTTCTTGATTGGCCGCTACGCCACCACCGAGGATGATGGACTTGGCGCCGAATTCTTTGGCGGCTCTAATTGTTTTAGTAATAAGCACATCAACAATGGCTTGCTGAATTTCATTGCAAATCATCGGCGTGAAATCGCCAATGTTTATGTGTCTTTCTTTCATATCTCTCAACATATACAAGACGGCGGTTTTAAGGCCGGAGAAACTGAAATCGTAATCTTTGGAATCAATCATCGGACGGGGCAGTTTGATGTTGAAAGCTTCTTTTTCCATCTCTCGCCTTGTCCATCCGCCCATGCGGAAAGTAAGCGGATATTTTTTAAAATTTTCCGCCTGCTTGGCGATCTGCGGTCCGCCCGGATAGGGAAGCTCCAGCATTCTGGCCGTCTTGTCAAAACATTCGCCCGCCGCATCGTCTCTGGTCTCGCCGATAATTTTATAATCACCCCATTTTTTAATAAGCACCAGCTCCGTGTGTCCTCCTGATACTAATAACGCCAAAGCAGGAAATTCCACTACTTTTGACTTTTTACTTTTAACTTTATAACTAGTCGTTCCCAGTAAACTGGCAACGACATGTCCTTCCATATGATTCACCGCCACAATCGACTTGTTCCAGATTAACGCCAACGCTTTGGCGAAATTAATTCCCACCCAGAGCGCCGGTTCCAGTCCAGGTCCGACCGTCACGGCGATAGCGTCAATTTTCGGCGGCTTGATTGTCGGAATAAATTTCAAAAATCGTTCCAGCAATTCCGGCTCTCGTTCCAGTATTTTGTTTATGATTCTTAATTTAGAATTTTGAATTTGTTTAGAAATTAGAAATTCGGATTTAGAAATTAAAAAACTTGATTTTCTTAACGACAATGGGCGTGAAGTTTAATCTGGGATAAAACGATGTTGGATAAAATTTCAAAAGACGGATTTTTAAGCCCGCCCTTTCCTTCAACTATCGCAACACTCGTCTCGTCGCAGGATGTTTCAATTGCAAGTATTTTCATTTTAATTTGGTGACCCTACCGGGAATCGAACCCGGATTAACGGCTTGAAAAGCCGGCGTCCTAACCATTAGACGATAGGGCCCTAAAACATTTGCGACAAATGTTCGGGCGAACAATCCATTCAGATGGGTTGTTTTAGCCACCTTCAAAGCTGATAGATCTAAATCAGTAATTTTCAACTTGAAGATTCAGAGTAGAGAATAACATTTTTTGTAAAAAAGGCAAAAATTTGCTATGCTGAGCCTTGAATTTTAGGAGGGGTGGCTGAGTGGTTGAAAGCACCGGTTTCGAAAACCGGCAGGGGTGAAAGCTCCTCGTGGGTTCAAATCCCACCTCCTCCGCCGTTGGGAAACTATGTTGGCAAATGTGATTTATTTTGCTAATTTATAATGGTCGCAGAATTTATGGGCGGTTAGCTCAGTTGGCTAGAGCGCGTCGTTGACGTCGATGAGGTCAGAGGTTCAAATCCTCTACCGCCCACAGAGAGTCTTCGAGCGAGGACGGTAAGTGAGCAAACTGCTTTGCTCACGTGAGGATTTGAAAGGCGGAGTCATATTTTTTCAGCAGAAAAAATAGACGAGCCGGGGTCGAGAAAATTTGTGAGCGACGGCGAGCAAATTATTCGTGACCTAGTCCTCTACCGCCCACAGAGAGTCTTCGAGCGAGGACGGTAAACCCCGAAGAACATCGGGGTGTGAGGATTCGAAGCCCCGATGAGCAGATTTTTGAGTTCGTCAGCAGACGGACGAATAAAATATCCATCGGCGGGTACTGAACTTGTAAAGTTCGAGCCCTCTACCGCCCACAGCGAGTCCCTCCCCAGTTTTATGCTTTAGAAATGTCTGTAATCTAAAACTGGAGAGGGGATTCGTGACCTAGCCCTCTACCGCCCACATCTAGATTCCCACCGGAGTTTATCCCGAATCTTTCTTCGGGGCGGGAATGACAAGGTAATTTATTCAATGACTGATTTACTTCGCGTGCAAATGTAGATAAATATCTTCCAGCGCTTTTACGGCATCGCCAGCGGCGATGTTATTCTGATGATAGAGTCCGTTAGTGCAGTCGCCGGCGGCCCAGACTCCTTCCACTGAAGTCCTCTGATTTTTAGGATCAACTATTATGTGGTTCCATTTGTCCAAGGTGACAAGGTCTTTTACGAATTCAACCGCCGGAATCAGGCCGATTTCAACAAAAATACCGTCTGTCTTCAATTCAACCTTTTTCTTATTTTCTCCGTTCGCATAAACTAGGGATTTTGCAAATTTGTCGCCTTTGATTTCCGCGAGATGAGCGTTTAGAACGGATTTAACTCTTGGATTTTGGAGGATTTTTTTGACGGTTGCCGGATCAGCTCTGAACTCCGAGCTCCTATTTAGAATAGTGACGGTTTCGCAATAGGCAAGCAATTGAGAGGCGGTTTCAAAAGCTGAATTTCCGCCTCCGATTATGTGCACATTTTTTCCCGCGAAAAGAGGTCCGTCGCAGGAAGCGCAATAGCTTATGCCTTTATGCTCAAATTCTTTCGCGCCCGGAATATCCAGCTTTCTTCTGTGGCTACCGCTCGCCACCAAAACGGTTTTAGCTTTATATTCTCCAGCATCTGTCTTAATCAGAAAACCCCTATCCGAATCTTCAATAAATTCAGTCTTTTCTCCGCTTTTTATTTCCACGGAATCGTTGGCGTAGGCTTTGAGATGACTCTCAAGATTTAGAGCCAGTTCTTGTCCGCTGATTGAAATAGTTCCTATCCAATTCTGTATTTCGCTTGAAACCGCGCTTTGTCCTCCGAAACTTTCAGTGATAAATACCGTTTTCAGTTTTTTCCTTGAAGCGTATACGCCAGCCGCGACTCCAGCCGGTCCACCTCCAATTATCGCTAAATCATACATAATATTATTTTTTTAAATTGTTTTTAACGAACATCCAAACGGTAAATCCGTCCGACGAACCGGACGGATTCCAGTAAATTTTCAAAAGACTATTTTTTTGACCTTCTTAAGAACGCCGGCACCGCGCCCCAATCGCTATCGTCATCATCGGTTGCGATGGGCTTTTTTTCTTCAGGAAGCGGTTTCATCTCCTTCGTCGTTGCCGGTATCGGCATTGAATTATAAATTTTGCCTTTTTTGTCTTCAGTTGAAGCTAAACTGTCAGCGGTGTGAAGGACGGGCTTTTTCATAGCATTGTCCGGGAAACCGGAAGCTATCACTGTAACCCTGACCTCATTTTTCTTCATCTTTTCGTCGCGGACAGTTCCGAAAATGACTTTGGCGTTAGGGTCAATTGATTCCGTGACAACTTTGGCGGCTTCCTGGATTTCAAACATTGTCAAATCGTCTCCGCCGGCTATTGAGAACAAAACTCCTTTGGCGCCATGGATGGACAACTCAAGGAGGGGAGAATTTATCGCCATTTTAGCGGCTTCTTCGGCTCTTTTCTCGCCGGAAGCCGTTCCTATGCCCATAAGCGCCGAGCCGGCGTTTTCCAAAACAGCTCTGATGTCGGCGAAATCGATGTTAATGATACCGGGCATAGTTATGAGGTCGGAAATTCCTTCCACGGCTTGTTTTAAAATATCATCGGACATAGCGAAAGCGTTTTTCGCCGTCGTTGTCTTGTCTATGTTCGCCAAAAGTCTGTCGTTCGGTATGATGATAATCGCGTCAACTTCTTTGCGCAAATCTTCAAGACCTTGCTCGGCCAGCTTCATTCTCTGGAGTCCTTCAAAAAAGAACGGCTTTGTGACGACGGCGACAGTAAGAGCTCCTAATTCTTTCGCGGTTCGCGCTATTCCGGGAGCGGCACCGGTGCAAGTGCCTCCGCCTTCTCCTCCGGCGATAAAAACCATATCGGCTCCTTTTATCGCTTCCTGGATTTCTTCTTTTGTTTCTTCAACGGCTCTTTTGCCGAGTTCGGGATTCATGCCTGTACCCAAGCCTCTGGTCAAATTTTTGCCAATGTGGATTTTCTTTTTGGCCAGTGAGTGGTGCAGATCTTGAGCATCGGTATTTACTGCGATAAATTCAACGCCGGTCACCTTTGAGGTCACCATATGATTAAGCGCTCCTTTTCCGGAGCCTCCTACTCCTAACACTTTAATTCTTGCGAAAGCCTCTACTTCAGGTTTAATTTGAGCCATAGTGATATTTGGTTAATTAATTGAAATATATCATAACAGAAAGAAGATAAAAAAAGAAAGACTTGACAAGTATGCCTTAAAATGTGCCGTATTTTCCGCCCAAGGCGGAATAAACTTACTTGCCCCGCTGTAGCTTCTAGCAAAGGTCGGGATAACTTTTAACTTTCTAACTGCCCATCGTTAAGGCAGAAACTGCTTTATCCAATTGACAAGTTTATTTTTGGTCGTCTTAGCCAATCTCAAGCTCAAAGAAGTCTCGTCTCCCGAGCCGAGTCCCCAGACGCATAATCCGTAAGCTACTGACCATGATGCGTCTTTAAGCTGTTCTTTTTTGCCGTTCCGCTCAAAACTGACGGAGGCGACTTTTGAAGGAAGTTTCAAGGAACTTTTGGCGAGATCTTCTATTATTTCAATACCCGACCCTCCGCCCGTGAGGACTATGCCAGCCGGCAACAATCCGCTTCGACCGATTTTTTTCAGATGCGTTTCAATGAGCTCAAAAATGTCTGAAAGGCGGGCGGCTATTATTTCGTCAAGCTTTTTCCTCGGGTATTGCGGTTCGGAAACGGCTTTCAGCTTGAGCCGTTCGGCTTCTTCAAGCGGAATTTTCAGTCCCAAAGCGATATCGTTTGTTATGTCTATTCCTCCTATGGGGAATATTTCCAAAGAGATCGGTATGTTGTTTTCAATTACGACGATGGAAACCGTTTCCGAACCGATATTCGCCAAGACGCAGCCGGCTATTTTTTGCGTTTTGGTGAGATTGACAATACTGGCCGCCAGTGGCGAAGCCATTACATCCAAGACTTCAATCCCGGCTTTCTCCACGGATTCCACGAGGTCGTTCAGGTGCTGTTCAAGGCACATTATGAACAGGGCTTTGACTTCAAATTTGCTACCTTTCATCCCGATAGGCCGTCCTAAAATTTTTTTACCGTCAACTTTGTACGAGATGGGGATTGATTGAATAACTTTTTTATTGATGGAAAATGATTTCGGTATCTCGCTTTCGGCGGTAGCCAGCACATTCTTTGCGTCCAGATCGGTTATTTCAGAATCGGCTTTTGAGATTATGATGGAGCCGTGCGAAACAATTCCATTGAGGCCTATTCCGCCAAGAGATAAGTAAGCTTTTTTTATCTTCATTCCCGATGTCTTTTCAGCTTGGGCGATTGCCTTCTTTAAGCTTTTTATGACATCGGAATGGTTGATGATGTAGCCGTGCCTCATCCCTTTTGATTCGGCGAAGCCGGCGCCTATGATGCTTGGCAAGCCGTTATCTTTTTCGCCGTCGTTTGAAGCGACTACCACTTTTATTTGGTAAGTGCCAATGTCTATTCCTACGGCGATGTTGCGGCTCATATGTTATAAATTATGATAGGATTATAAAATCTGAAAAGTTCCAATATAAATTCGGATTGCGGCTCGCGAAACTCCGTGATTCACAGCTTCAGACCCTGAACTTTTTTCTCGTTTTTTTCTCTTCACTCTCCATTTTACTACTATGTTCAAATCCTTTCAAATGCGTCAGCCCGTGTATAAATAAAAATTTCATAAAATTATCATAATTTCTGCCGAAGCGAGGCGCTTCTTTAAGAGCGATTTCGGGACACAGGAATATTTCTCCTTCCTTTCCGCTCACTGTAAAACTTAAAATATCCGTCGCCTCATCAACATTTCTGTAGGATTTATTCAGTCTTCTTATCTCGTTTTTTCCGACAATGACAAGACTTAGCTCGTAGTCATTTCCCAGAACGGCTGATTTCACATCGGCAAAAACCAACTCGTCAATAGACGAGTTGGTTTTTGTTTTGTTCAGTATTTCAAAATTTTTTTTATTGACGCTTTTTGCCATATTTTTTCGGCGTTTTCGCGCTTGATTTATCCCCACACCTACTTTGGCATTGCATTTTTCGTTGCTCATAGATAAATACTTTCAATAACACGAAGTCTAAACAAATAATTCACTTATCCGTTATAGAAAAGGGAAACAAAGGCAACGATGCCGAAGTAGGTGTGGGGATTTATTTTCTGGTTTCTTTAGTCGGCATTTTGCCCATTTTAATAAGTTCCGCCACCTCTTTTTTCCTTCGGATGGATTTCAAAGTTTTCATTTTTGTCTTGTAGGCGGATAATTTTCTCGCTTTATATCTTATTGAACGCACTCTGGGCAAGATGCCAGCGCCTTGAACGCGCTTCGTAAAACGCCTCAAAAGGCTTACGTTGTTTTCATTATTATTTTTTTCCACTTCTATATTTATCATATGTAAAATCCATAATAGCATAAGATTAAATTTATTCAAGGCGCGAACTAGGTTTTAGGTTCTAGTGACTAGGTTCTAGGTTTAAGACATCAGGCATTGGGATTTGATTAGAAATTAGTCCGTCGGCTGACGGATATAAATTTATATCAGCCCGCATTTCCTAAAACCTAATCACTAGAAACTAGCCACTAGAACCTACCCCTCAGTTTCTTAAGATACGCCGAAAGGTTGCCTACGGGAACAGTTTCCTGCGATCTGGTATTCATATCTCTCACCATTACCGTATTTTCCATTGATTCTTTCTTTCCCATAATCAGAGCATAGGGCATCTTCATCTTTTCAGCCAAAGCGATTTGTCCTCCCAGCATATCTCTGCTTAAGGATTGTTGGACGAGAATTTTTGCTTTTCTAAGCATCTCTATTATGTTCAGTCCTTTCAATTTGGCTTCAAACCCGAGTTGCAGAAAGAAAAAACCGGGTGTTTTTATCTTGGAACGGATCGGCGCGCCGCCAATTTTTTTTGAAGATATTTTTATGCCTATGGCGGGAATGTCTTTCCTGAGTCCTATTTTTTTCGCCAATCCGTCGTATCGCCCGCCGGAAGCAATAATCTCTTTTTTATTTTCGGCTCCTCCTGCGGTTATTTCAAATATCGTGTGCGACGAGTGCCGCCTGTCCGGAATCAAGTTGTTGTTGATGCGATACGGTATGTCCAGTATCTCAAAGCCTTCAAGAACTTCTTTGAAATGCTGTCTGCTGGGTTCAGAGAGGAAGCTTATGGCTTTGGGCGCTTCCTCGTTTAGGCTGCCGCAACAATCCTGCTTGTCGCACTCAAGCAGAGAAAAAGAATCTTTCTTGAAAAGCTGGCGGCAATGAGGCGACATTTTGTTTATGTTTTTCCGGTAATAATTGGCAAGCTCTCTGACGAATTTATTGGTTGATTCTTTGTCGCCTATGCTGTTTATGCCAACGCAGACATCCTCAATTCCTTTGTCCGAAAGAAGGGCGAGCGCGGTTTTGATTAGAATAACTTCGGTTACGCTTTTGGAGGAACCGAAAATCTGAAGATTGAGAGATTGGCCTTTATCCGCGGATTTCTTTTGTTTGTCTGATTTGTTTGAAGAATTGGCGTTTCTGTAGGAAAACATTATAGGTTGCGGCTCGGCTATTAGGTTTTTTTCGGCGTAATATCTCAAGAAAAAATTTTTTTCTTCAAGAGACGTTTCTATCGGCCGCGAAACTATGCGGTCTTTAGGCGCGGATTCTTCCTCAATCAAACCTGCCGCTCTGTCAAAATCTATTTTTTCAACAGTCGGCGCCTCAACGGGAGAAAAGCCGTAATAAACAGCCGCTTCCATCGCTTCATCAATATTCTTGAATTCCATGAATTTGCTTATTTTCGCGTCCTCGTTTTTTCTATTGCCGATATCCTGAATTCTGTTTTTGGAATATTTTTCGCTTTGATTTTCTAATGAGATCATATTTTTAGCTGTTCAGGAAGGTAGCTTATTAGCTTATTAGGCTTTCTTAATCTTTCCTAAAAAGCTGCAAGCTAATAAGCTAATTTCCCGTTTAGATTAAAACTTGCCAACTTCCATCATCTCCGTAACATTGGCTCCCGGCAGAAAGTTTATCTTCGCGGCGGGAAAGAGCCTGACAAAAGGCCTTCCGACTATGAGAGAGCGTTTGAGCGGACCCCATATTCTTGAGTCGGAACTTTCGGTTCTGTTGTCTCCCATGACAAAATATTCATCGTCTTTCAGACTTATTGATTTTCGGTAATCTTCGCTTTTTTTGGCGTCAAGGTAGGGTTCTATCAGAGCAAGACTTTTTTCGCTTTCCTTGTCTTTAATGGCGACTTGCGCGCCCTGAATTTCCATCGTTTCCGACGGCAATCCTATGATTCTCTTTATGAAAAATTTCTTGGTGTCCAAGGGGTATCTGAAAATTATCACATCACCGCGCTTCGGCTCTTCAAATCTATAGCTTATCCTGTCCACGATGAGGTATTGGCCGTTAGCGAAAGTCGGATCCATTGAGCTTCCGCTCACAATAAACGGCTGAGCGATGAATAGCCGTATCGGCAGCACGATAATCGCGGACAGCAAAACGAATTTTATTACTTCTTTGAAAAAATTTTCTTTTTTGTTTGGTTCCACCGCCTCTAGATTCGGCTGTGAAGTATTTTTTTGCAAATCGTTTGAGTTTTTATTTTCTTGCTCCATTTGTTTGCATTTTATTATACGCGACTGTCTTGACACAAGATGACGATGCGTGTTCTGGGTATAAGTTATCAAGTTTATAAAGTGAAGAATATAGAAAAAGGAAAGGTTGGTTTTTTAGATTTTATGATATTCAAATTGATATTTCTTTTTGTAAAATTGGCCAGAAAATTATTTGGTGGTAATATGATAGTAAATATGCATTACATCGCCGCATTAGGAAATCCGGGAGAAGAATACAAAAATACCAGACACAATGTCGGCAGAATCGCGCTGGAAGAGTTCGTCAAGAAAAATAATTTTCCCGATTGGGTTTCGGATAAAAAATTAAAGGCCTTGTCATCTGAAGGAAAAATAAGGAAGGATAAAGTCTTTCTTATTGAGCCGGAAACTTTTATGAACAAGTCCGGTCTTTCGCTTCAGCTGATTATCACAAGCAAGAAAAAAGCCGAGGGGCTCATCGTGATTCACGACGATCTTGACTTGCCGATAGGGAAATTCAAAATTTCTTTCAACAAAAGCTCTGGCGGACACAGGGGCGTGGAGTCCATAATCAAGACGATAAAAACGGAAGCTTTTACGAGAGTTCGCGTAGGCATTTCTCCGACCACTCCGAGCGGAAAATTAAAAAAGCCGAAAGGGGAGAAAGAAGTCGGCGATTTCATACTCGGCGAATTTAAAAAGAGCGAAATAGAAATTCTAAAAAAAATCTCCAAAAAAGTCGCCGAAGCGCTTGAGATGATAATTACTGAAGGCAAAGAAAAAGCGATGGGAGAGTTTAACCGAAGTTAGGGATTAGGTTGTAGGGGGTAGGTTGTAGGAAAGAGAAGAATATGCAATTTCTAATTTCTAATTGACCTAATTTCTAATCAAATCCCAATGTCTAACTGATCGTGAATTACGAAACTCCATTATTCGCGGAACACGCATAATTTTCTGCTGAAAATTTGCTCTGCTCGCGCCGCCGCGCTGTGCAAGTTTCCGTTCATAACGGAGTTTCGTAATTCAAAGTAATTGAATAAATGACCCAATGAAAAAACTCCCACTAGCTATCAATATGTAAAAATACATAAAGATAAACTAATGGGAGTTTCGGTCATTGAATCTTGTCCCCCTATGAAGGTACGAGCTGGTAAGAAACTGTTGTGATTACTTTAATTTCACCTTTCTTAAACATCTCTTTTTCAGGAACAAAGAAAGATATCTTGTTCCCGATGCCCAAAGGTATTAAGGCAAACAATCTCCAAAAAGATGTTCCCTTCGGACTAAATATTTCGAAATGAGGATCCGCACCCACATTTTTTATTACGCTGATGGATAAAATTTTCCTTCTATAAGCAAACCCAATTTTTCCTTTGTAGAAATATCTAATGTCACCATTAGAATCTTCTATTAGGTAGGCATTATCTATATTTGGAAAAGGTGACAGGGGATTTATTTCTGCTTTTACATACTGGTGGGGTACGAAACGGGCGAGAAGTGTCGCTATTATGAAACCAATTGGAAATCCAGAAAAGAATCCGATCATACAAAATGGTCCAGAAAGGGATACAATTTTGCCACTTAAGAGTATGATTGGGTAGGGAAAATTAAGACCAAAAAACCATCCGCCGACACTGAAGATGATAATAGACAAAATCATCGTAATCATACTAATCTCCTTTTCTCTAAAAATTCAAAGAACGAAATTCAAATAGGCACAACCTATTTACTGCACATAGGCTAGCATAATATTAGCCAGCTGTCAACCGTCTGTCAGATAAGTAATTGTTCACACCTCCATCTGTCATTCCCGTGAAAACGGAAATCCACCCCCTCTGTTACTTGGAAACGAAACATCCAAGTTGAAGGAGTCTCCTTGTAAAGCTTTTCTTAAATTTTCAATTCGCTATTTCTTCGTTGGGTGTTAGACATTGAGATTTGATCAGAAATTAGATATTAGGAATTAGAAATTTTCTACGCTTTCATGTTCAACACTCGGTGTTGAACATTTTTTTATCTTTACTTTATAAACTTCCTACTTGATAACTTTATAAACTAACTTTTTTTCTCCGCGTAAGAAAGAGTCATTTTCTGGTCTTTTGGATCAAACAACGCAATCTTGAAAGGATAACTTTTGCCAAGCTCAAGCTTCTCTTTGAGTTTCGCCTCGCTTCCGAATTCGGAAATATGAACCAGTCCCGCCACGCCTTCTTCAATGCTTGCCAGAGCGCCGTATTTGTTGAATTTTATGACGACTCCGCTCACTTCATCTCCTTTTTTGTATTTTTTTGCCGCTTCTTTCCAAGGGTTTTCTTTAAGAGCTTTCAGCGAAAGGGACATTTTTCCGTCTTTGATTTCTATTATTTTCACTTTTAACTTATCGCCGACTTTGAATAAGCTTCTTGGGTCTTCCACAAGCGACCAGTTTATTTCTGATATGTGAACCAATCCTTCAAGGCCTTCTTCTATTTTTATAAACACGCCGAAGTCAACAATGCCGGTGACTTCGCCCATTACATCATCTCCGATTTTGTATTTTTCTATGATTTTTTCTTTATCTTTAAATTCAGGACTTTTCTCGGAGAATATCAGTTTTCCTTCTTTTGGCGTCGCCCCGATGATGACGACCGATATTCTTTGTCCGACGAGCTTTTTCAATTCGTCAAGAATTCTGTCTTTGTCGCCGTCAGCGACTCTCGGATAATGCTCGGCTTTAAGCTGGGAAGCCGGCAAGAATCCCGCAACACCTTGCCAATTCAAGATAAGTCCGCCTTTATTGGCTTCATTGACCAAAAGGTCAAGCACTGTTTTGTTTTTTATGGCTTCTTCGGCTTCGCTCCATATCATCGCTTGTCTGGCCTCCTTGAGAGAAAGTTCTATGTATCCGTCATCATTTTCAACTTCAACCACTTTCGCGGCAATGATGTCTCCTGGGTTTATTTTTTTTATTATGTCTCGCGCGCCGATAAACTCTCTTCCGTAAATTATACCGGTGCCGTAAGGCTGAAGGTTCACATACAATCTGGATTTTTCTATGCCGATTACATGTCCTTCCACCAAATCGCCGACGGAAGGAAGGTTGTCAACCTTATTGAAGATTGACACCATTAGATTTTCTTTTTTGGGTTTAGAATTTTTTTCTTCAGTTGCCGCCGCCGCCGACTCCTCGCTTTTTTCTAAATTATTAATGTCTAAAATATTATCTTTTTTATTCATAAAAACAAATAACAGCAGTTTCTGCTTGAGTCTGACATTGTCCGGAAAAGCAGGGTTAGCTACTGTTTGCTTGTAATAATGATCTAAGCATACTTATAAATTCGCTTTTGCATAGTATTGACAATCAGTCATTTATTTGCTTTACTTTATGACAGTTCTTTGATGCGGATTACTGTCTGAGATAATTTTAAAAGTCTAACAGAAAAAGGGGGTGGCTCTTGAAACAAAAGATAGGTTTTATGGGCGGTCTTATTTCCGCCATGGTGATTGTCGCTTTCGCCGTTTATTTGGCGATGCACGACATCCGCCAGAATGTCGTGAGTTGGATGATGTGGACTGTCTTAGATTGTATTATTTTGACAAATTGCCTGACCGCAGGCAATAGACGACCGTGGCTCCCTGCCGGATTTGTCCTCAGCGCTTTTCTTGTCACTATTATTCTTCTGATGAAAGGCGTATGGCGCTGGGATACCATTGAGACAATTTCAGCAATAGGGATTGCGGTCTCTCTTGTCTGTTGGTGGAAGCTTGGAGCAAAGCCCGCCATCGTTGCGAGCACAATTGCAACGGTGATTGCGGGAATCCCAGCCATGCATGACGCGTGGGTTCTACCCGAGCCGTCAAGTTGGTGGCTATGGAGTGGTATCGCTTTCGGTTGCGTCCTCTCTATTTATGGGGCGAAAAAGTGGTCAATCGAAGACCGTTTATTCCCATGCTCTACTTTTGTTTTTGGCGTGATTATGACTATTCTCGTGTTACGATAGGAGCGAAATTGACAACACCGATATAAGTTGTCATAGCCGAATCATGTGGTTCGGCTTTTTTTTATTTATGACGATATGTGCGCGTTTTTTTAAATTTTATGTTATCATTGCTCATATGATAATCACACACCAAGGACTTGAATTTTTCAAAGTGCAGTTCGGAGACACAGTTTTGGCATTTAATCCGATTTCTAAAGATTCCAAATTTAAGAACAGCCGGTTTTTTGCCGATGTCGCTTTGATTAGCGCCAATCATCCTGATTTTAACGGCGTGGAAAATCTTTCTTATTCCGGAAAGGATCCATTTGTGATATCCGGGCCGGGAGAATACGAAGTCAAAGGCGTGTTTATAAAAGGCTTCGCCACGAAATCCAATTATGGAGGCAAGGAACGAATCAATACGGTTTACTCAGTGACATTGGAGGGAATGAGCCTTTTCTTTTTGGGAGCGATTGGCGAACCGGATATTAAAGAAGCTAAAGAAGCTATTGATGGGATTGATATTTTGTTTGTTCCTATCGGTGGAAATGGCGTTCTTGAGCCGTCTGCGGCTTACAAATTCGCCGTGTCGCTTGAGCCGAAAATAATAATCCCGATGCATTACGGGGGCGACCTTGATAAGAACACCCTGAAAGTCTTTTTGAAAGAAGCCGGAGCGGAGGGGGCAGAGCATCTGGACAAACTGACTCTTAAGAAGAAAGACCTTGAAGGCAAGGAGGCGGAAGTGATGGTGATAAAATCGGTGTAAAGTCGAAAGTCCATAAAGTCTGTAAAGTAAAGAAAAAATTAAGACTCTTTTTTCGGCATTCTTAACTTTACAGACTTTATGGACTTTATAAACTTTCTAACTTATGCGTATGTTTGATTTTTTGGACAAATTAAGAAAGAAACCGGCGGCGGAAAGAAAAATGATCGCCTTGACTATTTCGGCTTCAATAACTGCCATCATCTTTTTTGTCTGGATTTCTTCGTTTTGGATTAAGCCGTCTGCGCCAGAATCAGATAGCAAGCCTCTCTTAAGCAGTATTACCCCTCTTTCTTCAATCAAGGATAATGTGGCGGGAGTGTATTCAAATTTCGTTAAATTACTGGGTGTCGGGCAAAAGAACAGATGAAAGTGCTGGCGGGACAGACACTTGACTTTTTAGGATATTTATATATTACTGTTAGCTTATTTGAGAGATTGCGTATATAATGCAAGTAATATGAAAAATGAAAAAAAAGCTATGTTTTTTAAAGGCAATGAAGCAGAATCTTTCAAAGCCCTAGAGAGAATGAGTAAACAAATAGGAGAATTAGGAGGTGAGCTTCACTTTACAATCCATAAATCCGAAGATGGCTGGATGGCAAAATGCAATGAAGTAGAAGGTATTATTACCGGAGGTACAAACCCTTGTCCAGAAGATTACGAAATTCAATCTCAAATCAGAGAAGCAATTTATACCGCGTTTGACATAAAGACAAAGATATCACCGGAACGGATAAAAAGTTCCGTATCTGAATTAACATTAGCTTTCTCTTAACTAAAATGGCAGACGAATTTTTACCTAAAAACAAGCAATTTTGGGAATCAAGAGGGAATATTCGCTTTAGTCAATTCTATAAAGCGGTTGAAAAATTAGGTTTACGAGCCACTCAACCCAATAGCGGCAGTTCACATTATGCCATAAGAAAACCGGACATTTTAACTAACGGACTTGAAAGTTTTATTGTTAATATTTATGAGGGTATGAGCAAACAGGCAAATGGCGATGTGATTAAGTGTTTATTAAGATACGGAATCAAAGAAAGTGAACTTATAAAAGCCCTTAGAAAATAAATATTTCCCCAACTGATTGAGAACCTTGAACTCGGATGTTTCGTTTCCAAGTTCAAGAATATGCGAGAGTGAAAGTTAAATAATTTTTAATTTTTGTGGGAAAATGATATATTATTAAAAAAATGAAAGAAGAAAAAATACCAGAAGAAGCCGATAAAGGCATAATATCAAGAAACATAACGACGGAGATGAAAGAGTCGTATCTTGATTATGCGATGTCCGTCATCACGATGAGGGCTTTGCCGGATGTTCGCGACGGCTTGAAGCCTGTGCACAGAAGGATTCTTTTTGCGATGAATGAAATAGGGTTGCATGCCGGCGCGAAGACGAGAAAATCCGCCAAAATCACCGGAGATGTGACGGGTAATTATCACCCTCACGGAAATGTTTCCGTCTACGACGCGATGGTGAAGATGGCGCAAGATTTCTCTTACAGGTATCCGCTCATTATCGGGCAGGGAAACTTCGGTTCCATTGACGGGGACAATGCCGCGGCCGAACGCTACACCGAAGCGAAAATGTCGCGCATTGCCAGTGAAATGATCCGTGATATTGATAAGGACACCGTTGATTTCCGTCCCAATTATGAAAATACAAGAAAAGAGCCGGTGGTATTGCCAGCGGCGATTCCGAATTTGCTTTTGAACGGAACACTGGGCATTGCGGTCGGTATGGCGACCAACATTCCCCCGCATAACCTTGTTGAAATTGTGGACGCGACGACTCATCTTATTGACAACAAAGACGCGGCCAATGATGACCTTCTTGAATTTGTGAAAGGGCCTGACTTTCCGGTGGGAGGAATTATTTATAATAAAAAAGACATTCAGCACGCTTATTCCACCGGCAGAGGCGGGGTGGTGACGAGAGGCGTGGCGGAAATTATTGAGGACAAGAAAGGAATATCCCAGATTATCATAAGCTCAATCCCTTACCGAGTGAATAAAGCCGAGCTTATTATAAAAATAGCCGAGCTCGTGAGAGACAAGAAAGTGGAGGGCATCAAAGGTCTTCGCGATGAGTCAGCCAAAGACATTCGCATAGCGATTGACTTGAAGAGTGGCGCTCATCCGCAGAAAGTGCTGAATTTTCTCTACAAGCACACCCAGCTTGAGGACACATTTCATTTCAATATGGTGGCGTTGGTGGACGGAGTGCCACAAACTCTTTCTTTGAAATCAATTCTTGAAGAATTTATCGGGCATAGAAGAATTGTCATAAAAAGAAGAACGGAATTTGATTTGAGAAAAGCGGAAGACAGGGAACATATACTCTTGGGACTTTCCAAAGCGCTTGACCATATTGACAGAATCATCAAGCTCATTAAGCAGTCAAAAGATGTCGCGGAAGCGCAAAAGAATTTGATGAAGGAGTTCAAGTTTTCAGAGAGGCAGGCTGTCGCAATTTTGGAAATGAAGCTTCAGAAACTCGCCGGATTGGAAAGAAAAAAAATTGAAGACGAGCTCAAGGCTGTCCAAGTTCTTATCAAAATCCTCAAAGATATTTTGGCCAATCCAAAAAAAATTCTCAATATAATAAAAGACGAGCTCAAAGCGATAAAAGAAAAATACGGCGATGAGAGGAGGACTAAAGTCGTGAAGCAGGGAGCGGAGGCGTTGTCCGACGAAGACTTGATTCCGGACGAAGAAACTGTCCTCGTGCTTACTACCGGAGGATATATCAAGAGGACAAATCCCGATGAATACAAAAAACAAAAACGCGGAGGAGTCGGCGTTGTTGACCTTGATACCAAGGATGAAGATTTTGTCACCACTTTTTTGACCGCGACTATGCACAGCGATGTCCTGTTTTTTACCGACAAAGGCAAGGCCTATCAAGTGAAGATGTATGAATTGCCGGAAGGAAAGAGGGCGACGAAAGGCAAGTCAATAATGAATTTTCTATCCATCGGCGCCGAGGAAAAAGTAACTTCAGTTTTGCCGATGCCGAAAGAGGCGAAGAAATTAAAGCTTTCGCTTCTTATGATTACCAAAAAAGGAGTGGCTAAAAGAGTTGACGCTGAAGCTTTCCACGATGTGCGCAGAAGCGGACTATTGGCGATAACTCTTCAAGACGGTGATGAGCTTAAAATAGTTTCCTTCACCGCGCCCGGAGACGAGGCGATTATCGCCACTTCCAAAGGGCAGTCAATACGATTTAAAGAATCCGACATAAGGGTAATGGGCAGGGGAGCCACCGGAGTAAGGGCGATAAGGCTTGGCAAAGGTGACAGCGTCGTTGGCGCCGATGTTATCAAAAAAGAGGCCAAGTCGCCGGCATTCCTCGTGATAAGCCAAAATGGCTATGGAAAGAAAACTGATCTCAAAGAATACAAAACGCAGAATAGAGGAGGCTCGGGAATAAGAACGATGAAAGTGACGCCGAAGACCGGCGATATCATCGCTTCAAAAATCATAACCGAAGAAGATCAAGAAGTAGTGGCTATCTCAAAGAAAAGCCAAGTTATAAGAGTTGACAGCAAAGAAATACCGTCTCTCGGCAGACAGACTCAAGGTGTCAGAATAATGAAGCTCAAAGAAGGCGATAGTCTGGTGTCTTTGATTTGTTTATAATAATCTCAATAATCACTTAAATTTTCAGACAGTGTCCATAATAAAAATTACTAATGACGAATTTCTAATTTCTAATCAATGTCTAAATCCCAATGACTGAAATTAGGAATTAGGAATTTGCATCGGTTTTTCTTCTCTTTCCTACAACCTACAACCTAACACCTACCACCTTCTGATATATTTTGTCTATTTTAATAACCTTGATATAATGTGGGAGTAAATTTTTTCGCTTCTATTAAATCATCTATTATGTTCTCCGACCCGGCAAAAAATATTGAAAAGTTCGGTTTGTCTCAAGGGATGTTCGTCGCTGATTTCGGCGCCGGTTCCGGATTCTACGCAATGTCCGCCGCCAAAGCCGTCGGTGGCAAAGGCAGGGTCTACGCGATTGATATTCAGAAAGAATTGATTCAAAAAATAAAAAATCAAGCCAATATAGAACACTTGCCAAACATTGAAATAATCTGGGGCGATGTGGAAAAAATAGGCGGTTCAAAGATGAGAGACGGTTCCGTTGACGCAGTCATCATCGCCAATATTCTTTTTCAGATAGCGGAGAAAAACACTATCTGTCTTGAAGCGAAAAGGATTTTAAAGAGCGGGGGCAGAGTGCTTGTAGTAGACTGGCTGGAATCTTTCGGCGGCTTGGGACCGAGGCAGAGCGATGTTCTTTCGCCGTCCGCGGCGAAAGAAATTTTTCAGAAAAACGATTTTATTTTTGACAGAGAATTCGGCGCGGGCGAGCATCATTATGGGTTAATTTTCAAAAAACAATGAGCAATTTTAGACTTATCCTCACGGCGATATTCGCGATATTTATTGTCATAGGCATTATTATGTTCTCGCTTTTTCGCGGAGGAGCGGGCGGAGGAACGGTAGATAGCATAACCGTTTGGGGCATCATCCCCGAATCTGTTTTCATCAAATACATTGAGAGCGTCAATTCAAATAAAGACGCAAGAATATCGGTCAATTATGTTGAAAAAGAAGACGATTTTTTTGACAAGGAATTTATTGAAGCGCTCGCGAAGGGTGCCGGTCCGGATGCCATTCTCTTGCCTCAAGACAAGATTCTCCGCCATCAGGACAAAATTTATCCAATACCTTACGGCTCTCTTTCCGAACGCGCTTTCAAAGACGCTTTCATTGAAGAGTCTGAACTGTATCTTTCTTCGGATGGAATTATCGCCCTTCCTTTGTCAATTGATCCTTTAGTGATGTATTGGAACAGAGACATATTCACTGACGCTCTTTTGCCGCAGCCTCCGGCTTATTGGGATGAATTCTTTTCTTTAGTCAGCAAGATCACGGAAGTTGACTCCAGCCTCAATATCGGAAGAAGCGCCGTGTCTTTCGGCGAATTCACGAATGTCTCTAACGCCAAAGAAATTATTTCCCTGCTTATTCTTCAAGCGGGGAATCCCATCGTCAAGATTGATAATGACAGGCCGATAACCGTTTTGAAAGATAAAATAGGATTTGCTATTCCCCCTTCGGAAGCTGCCCTTCGTTTTTATACCGAATTTTCAAATCCGTCCAAAAAATCTTATTCATGGAATCGCTCGCTTCCT
The DNA here is from genome assembly GCA_000996205.1 of Parcubacteria group bacterium GW2011_GWA1_40_21. Taxonomy (GTDB): domain Bacteria; phylum Patescibacteriota; class Minisyncoccia; order Phycocordibacterales; family GWA1-40-21; genus GWA1-40-21. The sequence goes on from LBYO01000008.1 coordinate 19,317, forward strand.
CTGTCACGCCAGTATTTCTTGAGCGGTGATTTGGCGGTCTATTTCGGTTTCGCTTCGGAGCTCAACGACATCAAGATGAAAAACCCGAATCTCAATTTTGACGCGGCTGTCGTTCCGCAGAGAAGAGAGGCGAAAAAGAAAACAACTTTCGGCAGAATTCAAGGGTTTGCCTTGGTTAAATCTTCCAAGAAATTGTCGTCCGCTTTTAACGCGATATCAACGCTCGCAAACAAGGATAATATTTCGTTATGGAGCAAGGCGTCGGGACTTCCTCCAGTGAGAAGAGATTTGTTGGCTATCGGCGCGGCTGATCCGGTCGTGTCAACTTTTTACACCTCCGCGATAATATCCAAAGGCTGGCTTGATCCGGACAGGGAAGAGACCAAAACTATATTTCAGAATATGCTAGAATCAATCGTGTCGGGCAAGTCCAGGCTTGGGGAAGCGGTGATTCGCGCCGATTCGGAAATACAAAATCTGCTGTCTAAAGAATAAATTTTTGATAAATATGGCAAAAATTTTCATAACATCTTTGTTTTTTTTGAGCGCGATGTTTCCGTTCACTGGTTATACCGCGGACTATGTCGGCAGTGGCAATCCGAAAGACGAAGATTTTCAGCTTGTGCCGTGCAAAGGAGTTGATTGCGATTTTAACGCGCTTATGACGCTCGTCAACAGGGTTATAAGCTTTATTCTTTATATTTCAATCCCTTTGGCGGCCATATCGTTTTCTTACGCCGGTTATCTTTACATATCGGCCGCGGGAGACCCCGGCAAAATTGAAAGCGCGCACGGTATTTTTAAAAGTGTTTTAATCGGGTTTATTTTCATAATTTCCGCTTGGCTTATCGTCTATACCATCACCAACGCTCTTCTTGGCTCTGATTTCAAAAATTCCGAAACCAATTTTTTGAGAAGTGGGGGAAGCGGATCAGGCGGCGGGAGTGGCGGAGGTGGCGGTGGAAATATCAGCGACGGCGATAGTGGCGAGTATAATATCGGGGATAACAATAGGGGTGTTACGGATGTGAAAGATCTCCAGTTTGATTTTGGTGACAACTAACTAAGAAACATAAAATAATTTATGAACAAATCAACAAAAAATAAATCTGTTTTAATCGCGGGAATGATTGTTTTATCAATAATTTTTTCATTTTATTTTCAACCTGTTACGCTATTTGCTCTGGACACTGAAAATAATGGTACAAAAAACGACACCATCATCACCCTGGACAATCCCCTCGGCAACAAAATCAACAACCTGCCTTCTTTCATCTATATGATTCTTGAGCTCGCGTTTCAGATCGGAGCGATTTTTTCCGTCTTGGCTATAATATATGTCGGTTTTCTCTTTGTCAGCGCGAGAGGCGACCCCGAAAAGCTTAAAACGGCGAGGACAGCTTTTCTTTACACTGTAATCGGCATCGCCGTCCTTCTTGGCGCCGTGCTTATAGCCACTGTGATACAAAGCACTATCAGTAATGTTTCAACTGGAATATATCAATAGATCTTGAATACGCAGAAGGTTTTAGTTTATAGGTGTTAGGTTTTAGGTTAAAATAATTTTTAAATACAAATATTAAGATTATGAAGAAAAATATTAAACTTGGAAAATTAGGATTATTTGTCGGATTATTTTTATTTATTCTGCCGATATTCACTTTTGCTTTTATACGGGGTCAAGACGGTTACAATTATTATAATTACGACCAAAACACTACCATCGGGGGCAATATATTTGGAGGGAGCAGTTTTGGCGGCAGTGGCGGATTATTATATTGTTCCGGCGGTTCCAGTTACCCGACATTTTGCAGCATCATTGGCTTTTTTCTGAATATCATAGGCGCTTCAATTCCCATTCTCATTTCCATTTCCGTCATAGTCTTCGTCTGGGGCGTATTCAGATATGTTATTGCCGAAGGGGAAGACAAGGCAAGAAGCAGAAATGTAATGATGTATGGGATTATCGGGCTATTCGTAATGGTCTCGGTTTGGGGACTTGTCAGAGTGGTATACAACACTTTCGGCCTTGATAATAACAACAATTCTTTCTATTATTACGGAAGTGGCGGATATGGCGGGAGCGGATACGGCATAGGCAGTGGCAGATATGGTGGGGGGTATGGTGGCGGCGGAGGAAGCGGTGTGAGCGGTAGTGGATCAGGGAATAGCGGTTTCGGCGGTGGTGATACTGGCGATAGCGACGCAAATGGCGGTGATGGCGAAAGTCCGCCTGAATTGCCGGAAATTGACATCTCAACCTAAGCAGCTAGCAACTATTTCTTCGGCTATCCACAACCCGCATTGCCTTTTATTATAGGGGTTGTATAATTTGAGAGTTAAATAAAAAGACGGTTTATCAAATTAATTATTTTAATTTTTATTATGAAAAAAATCATTTCAATTGTTTCTTTGTACGCTCTCCCGGTTTTGGTCCTTGCGGATAGCGTTACTGACGCCAATTCATTGTTTACCTTGGCAAACAATATATTAAAATCAGTCTTGCCGATTATTATTGCCATCGCGGTAATTTATTTCGTCTACAACGCTTTTAGTTATATGATCGCCGCCGATGAAGAAAAAAAGGGTGTGGCTAAAGAAAAAATGATCTACGGAATCATTGCGCTGTTTGTTATGGTTTCGGTTTGGGGGATAGTTAATGTTTTGAGCAACACATTTGGTTTTACGACAACCAGCGCGCCGACATTGCCAGGCCTTCCAACCAGTCAAAGTTTCTAGTTTTCTTAAATATTCTTTAATTAAGCCAATCTATGGATCTTTTATTCAGCATCGCAAATGCCCAAGGAACAACGAATACCGTAGGTTATACTTTTTACCAGCTTCTGTATAACATTGAATATTTCATCCTAAATCCGATTATTTATCTTATTTTCGGATTGGCTTTGCTTCTGTTTCTTTACGGAGTTTTTGAGTTCATAAAAAAATCAGATGACCCGGATGAGAGAAAAAAGGGCGGACAGCATATGCTTTGGGGAATTATCGGTATGGCTATAATG
>LBYO01000009.1 GCA_000996205.1 Parcubacteria group bacterium GW2011_GWA1_40_21
CAACCGTCCTTACTTTCGCTCCTTCTGATCTGACCGCCTCTCTGACAGATTCAATATCATCAGCAATATTATCGCTTTCCCGAAGCATTGTCTTTGAGATGCTCTTCATATCTCTCAAAATACGAGTCACATAAAACATCACGACAATCGTACAAATGGTAAAAATGATAACCGCTATGCCAGTGATAAAAAAGAAAATATCCGCCTGAATTATGTTTTCCATTCTGATATTTTAGCACGAATTTAAAAAATAAACTCCGAACTGCGAAATTTTGTCGTTTGCTACCGGACTTGGACAATGGGTACATTTATCGAACCTTACAGGTTCAGAGTCCCCATGATTGGATTTTTTCTTCGTCAATAAACTCGAAAAAATGCTCAATCAGGCTTCGATTCCAAGACGGAGTGCATTTAGGCACTCCTTCCGGCAGCAAACTATGCTTTTTGGCGAAAAAACGAATTCTGAAACTTGGCTGCCGGACTTGGAATCGAACCAAGATAAACAGCTTCAAAGGCTGCTGTCCCCGCCTCTTCGGCGGGTCGCCGAAGATGCGACTACTTCACCCTGTCAAATCTTTCTTTTCGAACAAAGCTGCGGGACTTGGACTCGAACCAAGATACTCGCCTCCAAAGGGCGATGTCCTGCCATTAGACGATCCCGCAGCTTTATTCGAAAATATTTTGTGATCTAAATTTGACAGGGCAAGTTAGACAATCCCGCAGTTTTGGAGTCAATTACTCGCATTCTGAATATAATTTGTCAATTTATTCTTTAAAACTTCTCGACCATAACCAGTTTTAAAAAACAATTCATCTTTAGTGGCATCTTCCTTATTCAGGAAAGCTTCATAAAAAATCAACTCAAAAGGTCTGTTGTCTTTAGTGTATTTTCCGCCAATACCGTTATTGTGTTCTTTTAACCTTCTTTTTATGTCACCCGTACTGCCAACATACAATCTTCCGTTTTTTAAACTTTTTATTACATAAACATACCACATTTTAAAATTTATGAACAGATTTTAATCAGCGCGAGCTCAAGCGGAAGCTCGGGGATGTTGGCTCGGGCGACAGCGTCGTAAGCAGTGAGCATTTCAAAAAGCGTCTTTGAATTGATGTTTGATTCTTTTTTGGTGCTTAATTCTTTGAGGAAACTAAAATCTTCTTCCGAGTATTCTTCTTTGATTGAGCTTTCCATATTTTTGGCGTATTTGAGAAGAAGAATCGCTCTCATCTTGCGGAGTACAAGCTTCAAATAAACGGGCATATCAATATTATTTGAAACGGCGGATTTTATCGCTTCAAGTCCGCGAGGCAAATCCTTGTCATCAATTGATTTAATAAAATCGTTGACTAGGCTCGCTCTAGGCGCGCCGGCGACTTGCTCAACTTCTTCAGCCGAAATTTTCTTGTCTTTGGAAAAGCTCAAGATTTTCTGAAGTATTCCTTGCGTATCCCTGAACGACCCGTCGCCGAGGATAGCGATAAGGTCGGCGGAAGAAGACTCAATCTTAAAGCCTTCTTTTTTAGCCAAATTTAAAACAAGCTCCTTCAATATTTTTTGAGACGGCTTTTTAAATGAAAAAACTTGGCAGCGGGAGACGATGGTTTCCGGCAATTTTTCTATTTCAGTGGTGGCTAATATAAAAACGATATGTTTGGGCGGCTCTTCCAGGGTTTTCAGAAGCGCGTTAAAAGCTTCTTTGGTTAGCATATGAACCTCGTCAATTATGTAAACTTTGTAAGGAGATTCAAAAGGCAGAGTGTTCACCGCTTCGCGAAGCTCGCGGATGTCGTCTATCCCCCTGTTGGAAGCGGCGTCAATTTCATAAAGGTCATTATCACTGCATCCGATCGCCTTGGCGAAAATTCTGGCGATACTAGTCTTCCCCGTCCCGCGCGAACCGGCGAAAAGATAGCTATGCGAAATATTGCCAAGCGCGATTGAACCTTCCAAAACTTTTACGATATTCTCTTGCCCGAGAACATCCTTAAAATTCTGCGGGCGATATTTTCTGTAAAGCGCGATTTCATTCATTAAAACATTATAGCAGACGGCGCGTTTTTTAAAAAAGAAAAACCCTCTAACGAATGAATTGTCCCCGAGCCTTATAATAGCAGGGATATATTCATCACGATAGAGGGTTTAAGCTCCCATTCCCTACCCTTTCATTTTACAAAAAGAGGTTGAGGAAATGGTGCATTATTGATTTGCCTTGGCTAAAGTGTTGAGTAATTTCATCCTCACCCAATAAAGATGTGGATAAAACACTCACAGGCTCGGGAGATTTTTGACTTTTGAAAGTCTAAATCCAATCGTACTGTTTGTTACAATTCCATAAATTTGCTCCGTATTTTTTATAAACTAAACGGAGAGTAATTAATGAATTGTAACGAAGCTTTTATCACTTTAGCCTCGGTCAAATCAAGTATTTGCCGACGAGCTTGGACTGCTAGTATAAGTTATTATAAATAAAATATACCTCAATCGGGCACCTCCAAGCTCGTCATATTTTCAGAGAACTAATTACCGTTGGCCTAATCTGACCCGCTTAATCCACACTTGGCGGACACAAAGCGGACCAGATTAGGTTTTCAGTTCGGAACTTTGTTCCGACGAATCTGCCAGTAAAACTATCAGAATGAAAAATATTGTCAATAGCGTTAAATAATACAAAATAAATTCTAATTTATGTCAAATTTAGCTGATTTCAAAAAGTTTGAAACCATTCTGGCGACTTCTTTGGCGTTTGTGGCTTCCATAAGTTTTATCCTTAACTCTTTCACTCCGTCAAAGCCGTGCGCATAGGCTTTATAATGTTTCTTCATGATGGCGAAATTTTTTGCCTTGCCGAAAAGTTTTTCAAAAAGTTTCGTGTGCTCAACCATTACCCGCAATTTATCTTTTATTGAAATATCTCCCGATTTTTTGCCCGCGTCAAAAAGCCACGGATTGCCGAAAATCGCCCGACCGACCATTACGCCGTCCGCACCGGATTCTTCAGCTTTAATTATTCCATCTTTCAAATCTGAAACATCGCCATTCCCTATCACTAGAATTTCTCTGCCGCTATTCTTTATGAGCTCCGCGACTTTCCCTACTTTCTCCCACTTGGCCGGAGCTTTGGACAATTCCTTCCTTGTCCTAGCGTGAATTGTAAGCGCTGAAATATCTTCTTTTATAAGCTCCGGTATCCACGAGTCTATTTCATCTTTGTTGTAACCAATTCTCGTCTTTACAGAAACAGGCAAATTAGGAGCTCCTTCAATTGCCGCCCGTATAATTTCTCGGGCAAGCTCCGGATTTTTCATAAGTGCCGCTCCGGCGCCTTGTTTTTCTATCGCCCTGTCGGGACAGCCCATATTTATATCAATTCCGTCAAAACCGAGGTCGACGACAATTTTCGCCGCCTCTTGCATATTGTCCGGTCGCGCCCCGAAAAGCTGGGCGACAATCGGCCGCTCATTTTCCGAATATTTCAAATCTATCAAAAGTTTTTCTCTGCCTTTAGAAGCCAAACCATCCGCCGATACGAATTCTGTCCAGAACGCATCGGGACCACCCTCCTTCTTCCCGTGCCGGCTATATTTGGCGATTATCTGTCTGAAAGCCGCATCCGTCACATCCGCCATCGGCGCCAGCGCGAAAAACGGCCGGCCAAGAGGCCGGTCAAGATTGCCAATTTTTTTCCAAAACCCTTTAACCATTTTCTTAATCTAACATAATTTATTATTTTGTCCGAGTGGTTAACATTGGATATATTTCGCTATTAGTTTTTAGCGGTTATCGCCTAACAAAGCAGAGGTTTGAATTTATCCGTATCTGTGCGTCCGTGAGGTCTGTGGTGGTTCTGTGGGTATCAGATACCCACAGACGCAAATAAAATCGTTAATAATATCGTTAGCTCACACCATTCTGTGGGTATCTGATACCCACAGAATTCACGGAATCGTCTGAACAGAGTATCTAGAGTATCTAGAGTATCTAGAGTATCTAGAGTATCTAGAGTATCTTTAAATTTTTATTCAAATCCGACTAACCGACTGACGATAAAATTTCATCTTCGTCATTATATTCACTTTTACCCTCAAGTTTGGATAAATAGCCATCTATAAAATCTTTTGAATAATCTTTATATTCACTCGGCGTAAATATTTCGCTAAGCAGTTTTCTATCAATCAGAGGCGATTCTCTAAGACCTGCGTAATTCCCCAAACTGCAGTAAGGATAATTTGCGGCCCAATTGTAAGCTTTATTGAAATCAACGGAAGCGTTTTTAATTCCTCCTGGATAAAGCTCGAAAGAATTCTTCACTTGTATATAAGAGCTGACATATCTAAAGTAAACATCGTCCTCCACCGTCCTTGACCTGTAAGCCCCTTGAAACAAACTCCCTCGCTCTTTATATTTTTGATTAAAACTATTCGTCATTCCTATCCCAAGTTTTTGCATAAACTTCGCGATTCCGCCATCTTGTATTTCCTGAAGCAGAAGATGAAAGTGATTATCTAGCAAACAATAGCATAAAATATTCACAATCTTTTTTTGCTTTGACCATCCGCTTGGTCGATGAAGGGTGTCCGCCAATTTTTCATCCATAAGATCGCGAAACCAATTTTCTGAAACATATTCATCATTAAAATGACGGAGCATTAAGACGAAACGCCAACGATCTGAATCATCCATGACAATATTAGTTCCACGGCTTCCCCTCTTTATCACATGCACGATTGAATCTACGGTGAACGGTTCTTTTCTCATACTGGAATATAATAACACTTTAGGTGAAATATGAACACACACTCATGTAATTAAATCCTGTGGGTATCTGATACCCACAGGATTTGATTTCAAAATTTAGGACGGTGTTTTTCCGTGATTCTGTGGGTATCAGATACCCACAGAATATTATTATGCTTTGAATTACGGAACTATCATATTACCGCATTATCTTTGCGAGCAGAGCGAAGCAAACTAGGATTATGCGCGACAAGTTCTGGATTGCCACGTCGGAATACCGACTCGCAAAGACGGAAAACGAGAGTTTCGTAATTCAAAGCATTCTGTGTATCCTGTGGGTATCAGATACCCACAGGATGTTTTCAAAATCTCTCGCACTATTCCGCACTATTCTGTGGGTATCTGATACCCACAGAATAGTGCGGATGTCGTTTGGTGATTTAGAAACTTAGGAACCCTCCTCCGCTTATTCCTATCACTGGCGGAAACATCGCGGCTAGCGAGGTGTAGAGGGTTGATAACGCCGAAAGGAATGGCGAGACATAGGTGTCGGTGGAGGTGAAAATTGTCCGGTATTGGAGATAGCGGTTATTGGAGGAAGTAATGGCGGAAGAGGAAGAAGCGGTCAGGTAGTTGGTGTTGTAGCGGAAGTCGTCTAGGTAGATAGTTCGGCCACTGGCGCCGTTGGTGGGACGCAAAGTCAGGTTGGTAACGGCGTCCCGATGGGTGGAGAGCGAGCCAGTGAGGTCAAAGTATTCTCTTTGCCACTTGAAGACGGTGGCGGCCGGCGAGTAGCCATTGCCTGAAGGGAAGGTGGAGCCGGAGTCCCAAGACGGGACGGTGATGGCTCCGGTGTTGGCGTTGATGGCGTTGACCGTCCCTTGGGCGGTGTATTCCGTGCCGCCTAGATTTTCTTTGATGATTATTTTATCGCCGAGATAGAGACCAGAGGTCGTGGCCGACAATCCCGAAGTGGTGGCAGTCAAAGAGAAGTTGTAGTCGGTGGCGGAAGAAATTAGGTCGGATGTTTGGAGAGTGGCGCCGAAGTCTATGGTAATAGGATGAGAACGCAAACCGTATTCATAAGCCTGGCGGATCTGGTCGGGGGTTAAGGCGGTGCCTTTGATGATGCGGAGTTCATCGAGGTAGCCGGTCAAATAATAAAATGCGCTAAGTTCATTCTCCTGTCTTCCAATTTGTAATGTTTCTGTATAATTTCCCCAATCATAAGTCATTACCTTACTTCCAGATGATTGCCCGTTAATATACCACGTAGTGGCAGTTCCGCTTTTTACTAAAGCTACATGAGTCCATACTCCGAGCGACAATGCGGATGTAGTTTTTAAAACATTACTATTGTTTCCACCGCCACTCCATACGTTATATTGCAAAATTCCATCAGAATAATAAAAAACTCTCATAAAGTTTCCTGTGTCAGTAAATTGCATTAAGAGTCCATTTTCGGATGCAAAAGATGTTAGTCTAACCCAAAAGTCAATAGCAAAATCCCCTCCTCCTATGTTCCAATCATCACTATCGGGAATTGTCAAATAATCCCCCGCGCCGTCAAAATACACGCTATTCCCAATCTTACCCCCGCCCGCTATTTTAGCGTCTCCGTTGGCAGTAATTGCCTTGCCGGAAAAACTGGAATCTTTGATGCTCGTGGAAGAGGCGATTTCGTCGCCTTTGATGTAGAGGACGGTGGCGGTGGAAAGGGCGAGGGTGCTACTGGCCAGTTCGTAGTTGGCGTAGTCGCTTTCGCCTATCATCGCCTCCAGATATGTTCCCGTCCTATCGGCGGCGACATAAAACGGCAGTTTGTTCGCTCCCGATAAATCAGTTGACGAAACTTGCCTCGTCAAATGACGATTCGCCCCCATCCGGTAAGTCTCGGCGATCTCGTCGGGGGATAAAATACGAGTAGACACAAAAGGCTCATCTATTATCCCAGGGAAATAATACGCTATTGACCCTGAAGATTTTGCGGCGCCTATTCTTAACGGTTGAGCAATGTTTCCCATACTAGTATAAGTTCCCGCGCCACCAGTTCCCACATTAGTTATTTCTAAGCCGTTTAAATAAAGTTTAAATGCCGCCGCTGTTGTTCCTCCATTGTAAGTAGCGATTGCATAATACCATTGTCCCGGAATTAAAGCTTGGGTTGTATATTTAAGTATATAATTAGACCCCGGAACATCGGAAACAAGTATTTCCAACTGATTGGATCCATTAACTTGGAAACGATATGACAATTCAGCACAGGCGGCGTCGCAATATTTTGCCATTATTATTTTCCCCGTCCCATTTGTATAAGATAGATTAATCCAAGACCCAAGAGTAAAACCACCAGTCGTAAAATCAAAACTATTTTCATTTGAAACTTCCACATAATCACTCGTCCCGTTAAACCTCCTGGCCTTGCCGAAGATGCCGTCAACCACCGTTGTGCCGGTCGTCGTGGCGTCGTTGTTATTGGCCGTTTCGTCGTAGAGATAAGTTCCGGTGCTTGTGCCTGTTTCCTCAAAGTGCCAAAGGGCGACGGTGTTGGCAGTGGTGCTCGCCATTCCCATTTTTATTTTTAAACTCCCCGTTCCTTCCGCTTTAATCACAGTGTCGGTGGAAGTGGCGATGGTGGTGCTGGCCATAATATCGGAATGCCAATTAACCGCGTCGCTGTCCATTGAGAGGAGTTGCGTCTCTCCCGTTGTCGGCTTCCAGGCTTCCCACGAGCCGTCGTTGGGGTCGCTGGTGGCGCCGGTCCTGGTCTGAAATTCTATGTTTCCGGCGTTGTAGTTGGAGAGGATTTCTGCGGCGGACAAGGCGCGGGAGTAGAATCTAGTTGAATCTGCAATCGCATCCAACCCTCCGGCCGACCCTCCAAAATAAACATTGCCGGTAACGGTGATAGTAGAATAGGAAGTGACGGATGTGTCAGAGTTAGCCGCTTTTCCGTCTACATAAATAACAGCCGAAGTTCCTCTAGTTACAGAAACTGCTATGTTATGCCAATTGCCATCATTGATTTTAAATTGACTGGTTGTGGAAGCGTCGCACCCGGCTGTCGCGCCATTTGTGTCAAGATAAAAAACCGGATAGCCACTGGCGTCTATACCCAAATAATACCCGTTATTTGTACAGGCCGTCCCGTTAGCGTTGTTGTTGGAAAAAATTTCGGCGGAAGTGTCGGAAGTTTTTATCCAAGTTTCAATTGTTAAATCGGCTGAATTGGGGTCTAAAACATTTGAAGCGGGGTCGGTGACTGAAACATAATCGGCCGAAGCGGCGCTTTCCATCATCAGCGCCCCCGCGCCCCATTTTTTGTTGTTGGCGGTCCAGCCGGTGGTCGTGGTGGCTTGGTCTTGGGAGGCGGTGTAGGCGAAATTGGTGAGGGTGCCGTTGCAGGCGGTGGTGCAGGAGCCGGAGGAAGAAGCGGTGAGCGTCGTGCCCGAAGTGTCATTGAAGTTCCATTGGGCGACCAGAGAATTGGTATTGTATGGTTGTTCCCCATCGCCAGTGTTCACTCCGCCTTCCGTCCAGTTGAGAGTGTCCCACGATAAGCCGCTGGCGGTGGCGTCCAAGACTGGCGAAGTATAGACGGCGGATGGCCGGCGACTCGCCGCGGCTTTGATTTCTTCGGGGGTAAGAGCGCGGCCTTTAACAACTCTCGCCTCATCAATATAACCTTCCCATCCATTAGACGATCCGTCTCTGTCCATTCCGACATAAAAACCGTTGGTATTGGCCAAGGTGCCGGTTGAAGCAATGGCAGAATCGCCGGCTACCAATACTCCGTCCACAAACAGTTCGATTTTTGTTGTTCCTGTTTTTACGGCCGCAACATGGTGCCAAGCGTCATTATCATAATCAACGGCCGAGGTGCAAGCCGAATCATCGGGCGTCCATGTTGCGTCATCGTCAATATCAAAACACATATCGCCGCTGGCGTCCATATAAATCTTATATCCGCCAGTGGTGGTGTCAGCTTTGGTAATGGCATAATCCGGATTGGTGGCAATGGCGGCATGTCTAAACCAAAAATCAACGGAGAAGTTGTCCGCCGCGGCAAAATCCAAGGAGGCATCGTCTAGTGTGCTCAAATAATCCCCCGCGCCGTCAAACGCCGCCGAGTTGCCCAAACCGAGCTGGGTAACATAACTGGTGGTGCTGGCGTTGCCATTGGCCGTGATAACTCTGGTGGTGGAAGCGTAGTCTTTGATGCCGGAGGTGGCGCCGTTGGCTTCGTTAAAGTGGAGCAAGAGGACGGTGTAAGGGTCAAGGGTGGCTTCTGGGTAGCTGGATTCCAACTGGGTGGAAGAGGTTGAATCAGCGTCGGCGATTCTGTTCTTTTCTCCCAAGAAGTTGGCGTCGGCGTTGTGAGTGATGGTTGGGTCTATGATAATGGGATAGATGCGAGACGGATCGTTGAGCCAGTCGGAGGAAGCGGAGAGGGTGAGTTGGTAAGATTGAGGGGTGGAATTTCTAATTTCTAAATTATAATTTCTAAATAAATCCCAATTTTTAAAATTCCAAGTTGGGAATAATTTATTGAATTGCTTAAATAATTGGTCATTGGATTTTTGGATTTTATTAGAAATTGGAAATTGGAAATTTTTCTTGACTTTATAACTTGATGGATTTGATGAACTTTCTACTGGAACAATTTCAATGCTCACCTCGTTTGAAACCGTTCCGCTCCCGTCTATCATAAACGGCTTGTCTATCTGAAAAAGATAATTGTTTTGATTGTCGTAGAAGTTGATTGAACCGTCCGGTTGTTTAATCGGTATGGCGGAAGTCTCGGCGGAGAACAGGAAGGTTATAGGTTTTAGGTTATAGGGGTTAGGTTTTAATTCACTAGAACCTAATTCACTAGAACCTAAAACCTTCTTCAACACTATTTCTTCTTTCACTTGAAACGGCAAGTTTGTTATCTTGTAGGCCGCGTCAACGTCTTCCGCGATGTTGCGATAGAAAAGAGTCGGCGTATTCGGTTCTTTGCTGTTGGTTTCCAGAGAAACGGCCGTGGTGGAGGAGATAGGGATTAGGTTGTAGGTTGTAGGTTGTAGGTTGTAGGAATTGGGAATTTGGTTTGATAAAGAAATTCCACTCATTGAGAATTCCAGGAAATGCTCATTTTTCTGATATCTGACTGTGGGGACATTGGAACCCTTCTTGCCCAAATAAGCGGAGATGCCGTTGCTTGTCTTGGAGTAGAAGTAGTCGGAATCAGAAGGTGGTAGGTGGTAGGTGGTAGGTGGTAGGTTTTTGTCAGAGCCAAAAGCTACATCCGATGTCGTTTTTGGCTTGGCGGAGGTTGATTGAGACAATACTCCCAACGCGAGGATTATCGCCAAAACGAAAAAGGAAAAGTTTTTTATTTTTCGGAGATTGGGAAATATGAAAGACATAAAAAAATTATATCAGAAAAATGCAGAGGGAGGTAATTCAAGGGTGGGGATAATTTAGGACAATTAAAAGTCTGTCAAGTTTATTCCGTCTGAGGCGAATACTCCTTCGGAGGAAAAGTCCACGAGGTCAAAAAAATGAAATTGACAAGAGTCTAAATTCAAACCCCCTTAGTCCCCCTTATCAGGGGGAGATTGATGCTGAGTCTGACTTATTCCCCTTGTCGAGGGGAGAGCAAACCCCCTTAATCCCTTATCAGGGGGAAAGCTGACATCCGAAACTTACTCCTCCCCTGATAAGGGGAGGCTGGGAGGGGTTGTTTTTTTCTGACAAATTCAAACCAACCCCAGTATGTCCCCCTTATCAGGGGGAGAGATAATACTGATCATTTTATTGATTTTATTTTTCAAATCTTCATAGACCCCATCAATACTGACAATTATTTCGCTATTGGAATAGCGAATGACTTTTATTCCAAAAGCATTAAGTTTTTTAGTTCTAAATGCGTCATAATCATCTTGGAAAGCGTGAGAATCTCCATCAATTTCAATGGCCAGCAATAATTCGGAACAATAAAAATCAATAATAAAATTGTCAATTGGTTTTTGCCGTATAAATTTATAATCTCCCAATTGTTTACCGCGCAAAATTTTCCACATAATTTTTTCCGGCACTGTCGGATTCATACGATTTTCTTTGGCTTTTTCCGTAAGATTTTTATTGTAATAAATATAATTCATATATTTCAAAACCCATTCAAATTCCACCCCCCTGATAAGGGGGATTGAGGGGGTTGTTTTCAATAATAAAAGATTTCATTCAATGAATAAAGAATCTCTTTCAGTTGTTCGCTTGTAATTTCTCCTATTTTTTTAATCATCCTCTCTTTCGCTATGGCGCGTATTTGGAAAGTTATAATTTCCGAATCTTCGCTTAATTTATTGGTTTTATTTTTGGAAACCTTCACGCAGCCGGCATAATTTTTAATCTTGCTTGAAATCGGACAAATAATAAAAACGCCCAGATTTTTATTCATCGCGTTTCCGGAAATGATAACCGCAGGCCTTTTGCCCCTTTGTTCTTTGCCTTTTATGGGGTCAAGATTGACCAAGTAAATTTCTTTTTGAAGCATATTTATCGTTCAAGACAGGTCAACTGTTCAAAATAATCATCCATACCGTCTTCCGCCATATTTTTCATATCCATATCTAAAGACGCTCTTTTAAAAGAATCGGCGTATTCTTTTCTGCGAACTGACTTGCGAAATTCAGTCAAGGCTTTTTCTAAAACAGCCCGCCTGGTTATTTTTTGACTGGCGGAGTATTTTCCCATCCATCGCATAAGGTCGGAAGACAGATTGTTTGTGAAAATTACGGATTTCATATTTTTTATTATATTTATATTTTATGTTTATAATACATAAATATAAATATTTTGCAACAAGATCAATCGCGGTTTCCAACCCCCCTTAATCCCCCTTGCCAGGGGGAAAAACCGACAATCTGACCCCTCCCATGATAAGGGAAAGGTGGGATGGGTTGGATGAAATAATTTTTAAACCTTTTTATCCGGCGTGTTTGTGATTTTCCGGAAAATAAGATGTTCTGTGGGTATAAGATACCCACAGAAGGGAAAGAAAACTTGGAACTTGGAGGCTTCGCCTCCAAGTGGATTTGACAGATTACTCGACGGGTTGACTTGATGAGCTTTCACTGGAACTTGATGAACTTGCTACAGTTTCTGACGAAGACTGGGATGAAGATTCAGCGGAAAACGAGCTTGCCTCGCTGGACGAGCTTGATGAACTTGATGAACTTGATGAACTTTCAACTTGATAACTTGATGAACCCGCCTCTTCGGCGGGCAGGCTACTGGAACTTGCTTGCCCCGCCGAAGTCTCTGACGAAGACTGGGATGAAGATTCAGCGGATGAAGATGAGGAAACGGCTTCTGACGAAGATGAACTGGACGAGCCCGCCTCTTCGGCGGACAAGCTTGATGATGACTCGGATGATGATGATTGTTCCGAGCTTGAACTTGAACTACCGCCGGCGGGCACGCTTTCAGCTTGACCGCTTCCGCCGCTGGAAACCGAGGATGAGGATGACGAAGATGAAGAAATGGTGGCTGAAGACGCGGAAGAAATGGCATCCTCCGTTGATGATGCGGTTGATGTCGCCAGCGCGGTTGAGATATTGACGCTTCCCTTCTCTTTCGCCAGAGCTTCTTTGACCATCTGCATAATGGTTTCCTTGCTTATGACTTCTTTCACCACCGTCACTTGGGGACTGATTTTTCCTTCGCCTTCATCGATTGTTTGACCGTTTTCTTCATCTTCTTCTCCAGACGAAGGATTAAACACGCCGACAACTTCCGCCTTTTGATTTTCTTTTTCATTTTTGACCGGATTGTAGCCGGCAATCTCTTTGGTTTCGTCGTTAAACACCAAGCCCTTTAAGCCGGTGTATTCCACGGATTCCACCTGCTTTTGCGCTCCCTTGTTTTTCTCAATGCCTTGCACTTCCTTCATATAGGCCATCTCGCGTTCCGTCAATTGTTTCAACTCTTCCGCCAGATAAAGGCCCAAGTCCATATCTCCCAGCCTGATTTTGGACACATTGATATTTTTTTCCTTTTTAACGGTTTGCCAGACGCCGTCTTTGGCATCTATGGCGTTATAATCAAAATTGACATAGTAAAACTTGTCATCTTCTTTCACACTTTTTATTTTCAGTCCCATTTCAAAATTTTCCAGGTCGGCCGAAATTATGCGGGTGTTGTCCATCCCTATCCTTGTTACTATCGTCTTGCCGACAATGGCTTCTCTGGATGTCTCGTTGGCTAGCGCTCCCGCCGCCGAGGCGAAAATAAGGCCCAAGATTATAACGAAACTGTTGTTGTATTTGATGAAGTTAAGCATAGGTTTTAGTTGTTAGTTTATAGGTTTTAGGTTATGGGATAAAGAATTTAACATTTTCATAATTTCTTCCAGTAGTCGGTCTGTTTTCTGATAGTCTAAATTATTTCCAAAAGGCAATCTTTTCGCCACCTCTGTTTGTGTTTCCAACTCCCCTCCTGAACCCATGGCGATTAAAATAAAGTGGCGATAATTTTTTCTTGTGCCTCTTAATTTGCCTTCCGCTATGTTTGATGGAATTGATATTGCGGCTCTTCTCATTTGGGAAACTAGCCCGTAAATTTCGGTTTTGGGAAATTTTTCGGTCAATTCATAAATTGCCACAACCAAATCCATCGCTTTTTGCCAGACTGTCAAATCTTTATGTGATTTTATCATATTATTTTAAACCTAACACCTAATTTTTCCCTAACCCCTAAAACCTAGCCCCTTAATTTTTCAAAATTTTCCGAATTTCGCAAATAATTCCTCCTTGCGGAAACTTTCTTGCCGCTTTTTTGCTCCAAATCTTTCCGCGCCTTGCCGGACACATCGCCGCCTTGCTTGGCGACCTTTTTGTTTTCTTCAAAACCGTCGGCATTTTTATTTATCGCAATTTCCGTCGTGGAAGCCTCGCCCAGCATACTGAAAATCAACTCCAAATCATTCATATGGTCGCGCAAATTTTCTCTGTTCAGTCCTTTAAACTTTTTATACTCGCTCGGCGTCATTCCAAAAGCCGCTTTGGAAATTTCGGCAGTCAATATGGCGTATTCTCTTTGCTCTTTTACTCCTCTTTTATTCCATTCATCAGTTAAGGTTTCTCGGACGACAATGCCTCTCATTCTTTTTTCTATCCAATCTTCGCTGTAACTTTTGGCTTTATACAAAGCTCTTGTTCTCTTGGTCGCCAGTTCGGGGTCTTCTATCTCTTGCACTCTTTCATAACCGACTTTTGCCAGCCAGCGCTTGAACGGCTCGGCTTTCGGAGAAGGAATGGATTGGATGATGCGAAAAATACCTTCTGTGTTGGCGCAGTCTGTTTCATATTTTTTGCCGTCGGAAGACTCCAGTTTCAGTTGTCTACAAATTGTAGATAACTGAAATTCTTCCTCGTTGCTTACTCTGGCCTTCATCGCTGTCCAATATTTACTTGGTTGAGCGCTGTCTGTCAACGCCGCGATTATATCAACGACTGAAAACCACCATTCATTATGATAAATAATTTTTCTTATTTCCTTTTTGCGGAAAAACGCTATTTTGGTTGTAGTTGCTTGTTCAATCATGATTTTTAGTTTTCAAATCTTTATGTGATTTTATCATATTATTTTTAACCTATCACCTAAAACCTAATCACTAACACCTTCCTTTTTAATCCGACTCCGTCGCCACGCCGTATTCTATTTTAACTTTAACCAGCCTGGCGTCGCCGGTCATCGTGTCTCCAGCCACATCGGCGTCTCGGAATATTTTGAATATACTGTATTCACCAGTAGTCATACGAGAAGAAGTGGCAGTCTCTGTAATTAAAGCCAGATCGTTGGCGTTGGCTTGGGCGGTATCAGTGGCGCATTCCGAGGGCCAAGAGGCAAAACTAGGGTCTATGTCTTCGGAATTATTGGCACCAATTCCAGTGGATTGGAAACACCAGACTACATCGCCCGAAGTCGCTCCAGCTTCCCAATAATAAGTAACATCTATCACGCCGTTATCGTAAGAATCGGGCATCGTCCATTGCCAATAAGCGGCTTCGTCGGAGGAAGCGTCAAAATCCAAAACATAATAACTATGATTGCCGTCCACCTGCGTTTTGGCGGCACCGCTCGCAGTCGGGACGATAGCGCCGGCGGCCGTCAGAATTATGCTTCTTCTGGTTTTGGGCGTCGTGCTGGTGGCGTATTTTATAACGCCTTCCACAAACAAGTTACCTCCGCCGGTAAAGCTTATTCCATTCGGACAAGCCGCTCCTTCGCAAACCCACAAATTGGCGCCAGTGCTACCGTCAGGCATAAACAAGGAAATATCGTCGGCATTCGTTCCGTAAAGACTAAGGGACAAATCCCCGGTCGTTTGCGCCACACTTAAGTCAGTGTAGATATTGGTTTCTCGGGAAAGCCTTAACTGCGGATTGTTGTTGCCGGAATCAGCCACATCAAGTCGTCTGGCGGGCGTGCTTGTCCCGATGCCGACATAGCCGTTGCCGTCTATGGTGAATCTGTCTATGGAGCCGAGGGCGGTGGAGGAAGCGATTTTGAATTTGCCGGCGTCGGAATAATCCAGACCCATCGTCCATTTGTAGGTTGAGCCGGAGGCGGAAGAAAATTCTATGGCGGAATCGTCGGCGTTATTAAAGACGGTCAACTTGGAGTCTGGCGTCGTCGTCCCGATACCCAATCGGGAATTATTATTATCCCAATAGAAAGACGAGCTGGTGGCCAAAGCTCCGGCTCCGTTGCCAAAAATGGCATAACCGGAAGCGATATTGTTCCAGCCCGTTCCGCCGAAAGCGGTGGAGAGCGTGGAGGAAGCCGACCAAGTTCCGGCTACAATCTGGGCGATGCCGGTGAGAGCGGAGGAGTTAATGCCCGTGCCGCCGTAAGTGGAGCCGATTGCCGTGCCTTGCCAGACTCCGCCGACAACTGTGCCGAGGTTGGAATTAGTGGTGACGGATAAATATGGAAAAGTGGAAGTGGCGGTGGTGGAGGTGGCGGTAAAGTAAGAGGAAACCGTTTCCCCCACCACCGACAGCTTGGCGTAAGGCGAAGTGGTGCCGATGCCGACATTCCCTTTCAGCAACGTCGTCGTAATGCTGTCATTCCCCAATACCACCTGATTGCTTGCCAAGACCTGCGCTCCCGCCCCAATCGCTATGCCGTTATCAAGCTCAGAAGCGTTGTTTTTTGTCGCTCCATAACCCAGTAAAGTCATATTTGTGTCGGTGGTAATGCGATATTGAGCTATGTCGTTGGAAGGATTGTAACCGGAATAGATACCATTGGCGGTGTTGTTACTGCCTGTGGTGTTGTAGAAGAGGGAATAATAACCATTGGCGGTGTTTTGGTTGCCTGTGGTGTTGGAGGAGAGGGAACTCACACCATTGGCGGTGTTGTAGTAGCCTGTGGTGTTGTAGTAGAGGGAATATGTACCATTGGCGGTGTTGTTACTGCCTGTGGTGTTGGAGTAGAGGGATCGATAACCATTGGCGGTGTTGTAGTCGCCTGTGGTGTTGGCGTAGAGGGAATACATACCATTGGCGGTGTTGGAGTCGCCTGTGGTGTTGGAGTAGAGGGAATCCACACCATTGGCGGTGTTTTGGAAGCCTGTGGTGTTGGAGTAGAGGGATCGCAGACCATTGGCGGTGTTGTTGTAGCCTGTGGTGTTGTAGTAGAGGGAATATGTACCATTGGCGGTGTTGTAGTAGCCTGTGGTGTTGGCTTGCAAGGCTCCATTGCCTATAGCCGTATTGTAGGAACTTTCAGTTGTTGATACAGCCGTGCTACCCATTGTTAAATTTCCGGCGCCTTCTCCGACAAAAGTATTGTAGCCGTCAGTCGTTACCGTCCCATTATTTCCATAGTTAAAATTGTGAATAAACCTCGTTCCGTTTTTAGAGATTACCCCAAACTGATTAGCGTTAGTGGTATTATCTAAATCCAAATTACCCGCGGAGATGTCCAGCTTAGCCCCGGGCGAAGTGGCGCCCACCCCCACATTTCCATTCTGCAAAACCGTCAATCCCGATGAACCGGCGACAGACATTCCGCCGGCGAAAGTGGAAGTGGCGGTGGTGGAGGTGGCTGTAAAATATGAAGATACTGTTTCCCCCACCACCGATAGCTTGGCGTAAGGCGAAGTCGTCCCGATGCCGATGTTGCCAGAGCTTAATGTTGAACCCGTGCCATCTATGCCAGTACCGAAAATGATGTTGCCGATATTTAACTGGTTGGAAGCGGTGGCGGAGGGAGCGTCTATGTTATAGCCGAGAATAATATTACTTGAACCGGTGGTAATGTTGTCGCCTGCCTGAAAACCCAATGCGACGTTTCTTATCCCTGTGGTGTTGGAGTAGAGGGCGCTAAAACCATAAGCGGAGTTGTTATAACCATCAGTGTTTGAAAAAAGAGAATCCGTGCCAAAAGCAGTATTTTGGCTGCCCTCATTATTGGCGTTTAAAGCCATTCTCCCCACTGCGGTGTTTTGCAATCCTCCACTGTTGGAAAATAATGCCTTGTAACCGACAGCAGTGTTTTGGTCGCTTGATGTCGTGACGTTTAATGCTTGATAACCAATAGCAGTATTTTGCATACCATCGAAGAACAACCCGGTGCCAGCACCAATTCCAATCAAAGTGGAATTATTAGTGGAGCTAGCTTGTAGAACAAGACTGCCGTCTATGGCGTAACCGCCAGTAATGCCGGAAGTGTTTATCCGACCCGCAAAGGTGCTGGTGGCGGTGGTGCTGGTGGCAGTGAGGTAACTAACGGTGGGCGAAGTGGAGGCGGAGAGAGTCGTTCCGTCCGAGTTGAGCCAGCCTTGGCCGAAGGAAGTCTGGCCCGTGCCGCCTCGGGTGACGGTCAAGGTGCCGGTGGTGTCGGTGATGGCACGATTGGTTATTTGAGTCAGGTTGGTGAGAGTGATGTTGTCATCTATGTAAGCGTCGCCAATGGCCGTTCCATTCCAAGCGCCCGACGACACCGTTCCCAAGTAAGAATTGCCGGAAATAGTGAGAGCGGTGGAAGAGGCGTAAGGAAGAGAAACATTGCCTGTTCCAAAAGAGACGGCTTTGTTGTTTGTGGTGTTGATAGAGAGTGTGTTGTTGGAATCTATAAGATAAGCGCCCGATGTCGTTAATTGAGAGCCGGTGGAAGTGGCGGTTCCGCCGATGCCGACGGAAGTTCCGAAGTAGCCGGTTCGCCAGCGGAGCCAGTTGGCGGAGTCGCCCAAATCTAAAGCATTGTCGGCCGTGGGAATAAGGCTGTCGGCGATGCGGGAATTGAAGTAAGTAATGTCGGTGGTGGTGGAGTCGCCCAAGACGGTGTTATTTTCCACCGTGAAAGTGGCCGCGGTAGTGGTGGAAAGAGTCGTGCCGCCGACGACCGTAACTCCATTGGCAAAAATATCGCCTTCGGCGTCAACCAAAAACTTGGCCGAGCCGTTGACGGAAAGAGATAACAAGTTGGAGTCGGAGGCGGCCGAGGAAGGATTGATTATAAAACTGGCTCCCAAAGGATTGGCCCCCGCCGCGCCCACGCTCCAAGAGCCGAAACTGTGCGTCAAGGTCGGAGCGAATCCGGAAACCAATTGCCCGCTAAAAGTGGAAGTGGCGGTGGAGGAAGTGGCGTAAAAATATTCGGCCACGACTGGGCCGACCACTGACAGCTTAGCGTAAGGCGAAGTGGTGCCGATGCCGACTTGGTTGTTTATGGAATCAATGTAGAGAGTGCCGGAATCAAAGTTTGTATCTCCCGCTACGGTAGAAGTGGCTGTGCCGGCAACAGTGAGCTGAGAGCTGACTGTGAGGTTGCCGGAAAATGTTCCCGTTGTTCCGGAGAAAGTGCCGGTAAATGTTCCCGTGGTGCCGGAGAAAGATGAGCTTGTGATTGTGGAGTCGACGATAGTCGTTCCACTCAGGTTTTTAATGTCCGAGTCCGTTCGCGAGACAAAAGAGGCCGGTTTGTCCAGCTGCCTGATGCTGTTGGATTGAATGATTGATATTTTGTTTTCCAGATTGGAAATTGACTGATTGACGGTCAAAGAGTTCTCTTTGGCTGCCACGCTTAAAGCGCCTATTAAAGTTTGGTTGCCGATGTCGGATTGTTGAATCATGTCCAGGACTTCCCTTCTGGTGATGTCGGGTTTTAGGCTGTAGGTTGCGGGCGTTAGGTTGCCGCGCCCGCCATCACTACGCTCAGGCGCTGTGGGCGGGGAGGCGGGAGATTCGGGCGAAGGTGAGTCGGCGATTGACAAAGCGGGCAGCTCAATATTGTCCAAGCCGGATGTTGAGTCCGTGACGAAAAGAGTTTCCTCATTTGAAAATGATGTTGTCTTGCTGTCGGATTGTTTAAGCGGGATGATTGTTTCAGGTTCGGAAGATTTCCCGCCGGTAAAAAAATTGGTGACAAAATCGGTTATCGGAGTTATGAGGGATGAAGTGAAGGAAGCGATGCCGGCGGTTTGATTTGTAAAATTAACGCTGACTTTTTTATTGGTCTGTCTGACAGTGGCAATGTTTCGCTCAAGAGAAGACTTGCCGACA
>LBYO01000010.1 GCA_000996205.1 Parcubacteria group bacterium GW2011_GWA1_40_21
GCGGAGGGTATGAGATTCGAACTCATGATGGGTTTCCCCATACTCGCTTTCTCCCGCACATGGCGGAGGAGGTGGGATTCGAACCCACGGTACCATTTCTGATACACAGACTTTCCAGGTCTGCCCATTCAACCACTCTGGCACTCCTCCGCTATATGCAGGGATTGCAATTTACAATACAATCTCTTCGCTCTTGTGTAAATTGGGAACAATCTCGCGTACTCGGCCACTATGCGAACCCTCCAATAACTTTGGCATTATAGCAGGAAAAACAAGAAAAAATAGAGTCCTCCTAAATTATAAAAGCCATTAGTTTTGGATAAAAACTAATGGCTTTTTCTTTGAAATTCAACTTATGTCAATAACACTGATGAAAATATCACTCAAAGTTTTAATATTTTTATGATTGTTGCAGTCGCATATCGGACATATGCTGATATCGCGTGAACTTATAATGTGAGAACGGGTGAATAAAAAAACTTTTATATCGTAAGCGAGGTTTCTTACATTATTTGCCAAGAAAACTCTTTCTTCTTCGGCTATGCAACTTGACGACAGAAGGGTTTCCGATATTGATCCTAAGACAACAATCGATTTGGAAACGACACAGCAAGCTTTTTTTATTAACATATCTTGTTCTGTGACTGCGAGAACATGACATCCGTCGCATTTTTCATCAGAGATAATACATTCCGAGAGTTTGTTTATATTGAAAAAATCAATTGAAATTTCCAACAAATTTATCTTTAATTCCTGAACGCCTCTAATGGCGGATGTCTGCATAACCGACTCCTTTCTTTAAAAAATCAGTGCCGCATTAAAAAACAATGTTCTTATTTATATCTTAAAACAGCATATCACAGATGGCCTGAATATTCACTTGCGCGTGATAAAACGATTTTAAAAAATTATTTTTCTTTATTTTTCAAAAAATCTGAATATTTTACCACTTTGTTTCTTCCTTTTTCTTTTGCCCAATACATTGCCTCATCGGCGCGTTTTATCAATTCTTCAAAACTGACACCAGGTTCAAAAGAACTGACTCCGATACTCAAAGAAACTTTCAATCCGGAGTATTTGGGATCGGTTACGTATTTTACCGCCACATTGTCATTAACATTTTTTCTTAATTCCTCGGCTATCTCCATCGCTTTGTTTTCGTCGGCGCCCAGTAAGCTCACAGTCATTTCTTCCCCTCCCCAACGGCAAACAGTATCGCTTCCTCTAACACTTTTTTTAATAATAAGCGCTATTTCTTTTAAAATTTCATCTCCGAAACCGTGGCCGTATTCATCATTGATGGTTTTAAAATAATCAATATCGCAAAATAAAAAACTGATATCTTTAAAACCTTCTTTTCTGTTTTCGGTTTCCTGTTTTTCTGAAGAAATTACGCTCAATAAATCTTGCTCTGATTTTTCAATAAAAAATGCTCTCCTTTTTAAGCCTGTTAATTCGTCATTCATTAAATTTTTTATCGCCTCTTTCAACCCTTTGTTTTCTTCCTCCAATCTGTTGATTTTTTCCAACAGCAAAGAATCCTGGGCTTTTTTATCTTCAAAACTTCCCGAATCTAATTTTTCATTATTCACCATAAAAATTAATTTATTTCTAATCCCCGCAACGCCATTATTCTTTCCTCCGCCGGCGGATGAGTCATAAATAATCTGCCGAGCCAACTTGTGGCTTGCCCGCCCTTAAGAGGCGAGGAAATGTAGAGATGCGCCGTGGCCTTGTTTGTTCTTCTCAACGGAATCTGACTGTTGGAAATTTTTTCCAAAGCCGAAGCCAGTCCTTCCGGATATCTGGTCAAAAGAGCGCCGGAAGCGTCGGCTAGAAATTCTCGCTTTCGGGAAATCGCCAATTGGATGAGTTTGGCGATAATCGGAGTAAGAATGGCTAATATAATGCCAACCAGCATCATTATCATTTGAGCTTGTCCGCCACCTTCCCTATCGTCTCTTCTGCCTCTGAAAAATTGCGCTCTCAAAAAAAAATCGGACATAAGCGCCACAAAGCCGACCAGAATCACGACAATGGTGGAAATAAGAATATCTTTGTTGCCGATGTGGGAAAGCTCGTGAGCGATAACTCCTTCCAATTCATTTTTGTTTAAAATTTGCAGAAGTCCTGATGTAACGGCAACAGCCGAGTGTTTTTCGTTTCTACCGGTCGCAAAAGCGTTAGGCGACGGGTCGTTTATCATATAAATTTTCGGCATTTTAAGCCCGGCCGTAATGCAAAGATTTTCCACAATTCTGTAAAGCTCCAAATTTTCTTCCCTTTCTATCGGATGCGCACCCGACATCGCCAACACAATTTTATCCGAAAACCAGTAGCTGAAGAAATTCATAAACAAGCTAAACACGACGGCAATAACAACAAAAGATGAATCGCCGTAAACTTGCGAAAATACCCAGCCGATGCCGACGACAACGATCAAAAACACGCTCATCAAAAGCCATGTTTTTCGAATATTTTTTGATTGTTGGGTATAGAGAGTGGCCATTGTTTTATTCGTATAATTCCGGCAATTATAAAGATTTGCGGGTCTTATTTTTTTAGATCCGGAAAAATTTCATTAATGCTCGGTGCTTTAGATTTTATATTTCTAATTTTGTCGTGATAATAACCTCTTCGATAAGAAAATATGCACTTTTTTATGTAAGCATGCGACCAAACACCAAAACCTTTTGCAAAATTTATTTCCGCCAAACGTCCATTAACAATAGCAAAAGACCAACCGTCATTGTATTTTATATTATTTTTCTTTTCGGTTCTTTCTTTTCTTTGCATTATTATTTATTATCTATTTATAATCTCCCCTACCATCTTTATTTCCTCCAAAATGCCATCTATCAAATCATAGTTTTCGGCTTCTTTGGCCGTCACCCATTTGTAATCAATGCTGTCCTCGTCCAGCTTAACTTCTCCGGAAACATACGACGCGTAAAAACTTAAAACCATACAGGGTGTTCCATCGGGAATTATGAAAGTGAGGTCAAGAAGATATTGAGGTTTACCGATTTCAATATTTACTTCTTCTTTCACCTCCCTCCTTAATGTTTTTTCAACCGAGTAATACCATTGTCCAGCCTTTGTGGAAGGAGGAGTATTAACATAATCATCTGTTGAAAGACCTCCTCCGGGGACTGTCCATTTATTTGGAAAAGCCTTTTTGCTCGGACTTCTTTTGGTTATCAGAAACTTTCTGTTTTTGTTATAAATAATGGCGGTAACGGCTATCCTGTGCAATTCTTTGTCTTTTATTTTTTCTATTCCACTCATAATAAAAGCTATAAGCTGTTAGCTAAAAGCTGACTTTGACCGGCTCTCTTGCTTCCCCTTCCTCAAGCTGGAAGAATTCCATTTTTGAGAATTTGAACATATTGGCGATGATATTTTTCAGAAAAGTTTCAACACCGATATTCAAATCACGGACATTGCCGTTGTAAAATCTCCTGGCCGCTTGGATTTTGTTTTCCGTATCGGATAATTCGCGCTGAAGCTCCAGAAAATTCTCGTTCGCTTTGAGTTGCGGATACGCTTCGGCAATGGCAAAGATTGACTTCAGAGCCCCCGTGAGCATATTTTCAGCTTTTCCTTTTTCTTCAAGGCTTTGAGCGCCGAGTGCCGTAGCGCGAGCTTTTGTCACATTTTCAAAAGCCGTCTTCTCGTGCGCGGCGTAGCCCTTGACTGTTTCCACCAAATTAGGAATGAGATCGTATCTCCGTTTGAGCTGGACATCAATATCCGCCCAAGCTTCTTTGGCGCGGTTAATTAATTTGACGAAACCATTATAAATAGCAATAGCCCAGAGGAAGAAAATAACTGTGATACCAATAATTATATATAGAAAATTCATATTATTTCATTAGCTTATAAGATAACTACTATAGCATATTTCTAACATCATAGTTCCCGCCCTTTGTCATTCCCGTGAAAACGGGAATCCAGACCCTCAATAGTTTGCTCTGGATTCCCGCCGGAGTTTATCCCGAATCTTGCTTCGGGGCGGGAATGACAGAATAAAGCGTTTCGTATTCAAAACGCTACATCGCCTTGGTTTTATTTTCAAGACGCAGAACTCGCTCGTTTAGCTTTATAATTTCGTGCTCCATCTTCTTAACCTCCTGATTTAATAGGCTTAAATTTTTCTTAATTTCAACATCATCAGCCTTCAAATCCACAACATCGGCGCGAATTTCAAAAATTTCTCTGTCCGCTAATTTTTTAAATTCTTCGAGCGGCTTCACTTTCTCAATAAGCAAATTCACATCATAAATCACCTTATTGAGAGTATCAATCAATTCTCTCGCATTGTTCTTATCCGAAATTTCAGAATCTTGATTTTTCATATTTGAAACCGCCGAGCGCTTAATGTCCCTTTACTCCGACTTTTTTCTCCAAGACGACTATTCTGCCGCGAAGCTCGTCAGTCACTTTGTTCTGACTCAAGACATCCATTCGTAGCTTAAGGTCAAGCTGATTGTCTTCAACGGTCGCAAGGCGAATATCAACTTGTCTTACCTTTATCTCAACATTATCAAGCCGCGAATTAATATCCCCGAAACCTTTGTCCATTTTTTCGTGAACATAATTAAAACTTTTGCCTGTAATCAAAGCGATATCTTCTATTTCCTTGCGGACACCGCTGAAACCTGTATCCATTTTTTTGTAGACATCGCTAAAACCTTTGTTGACTATTACAGCCAAATCTTCAATCGTAATTTTTTTCTTTATCTCTTTTTTCATAACTCCATTTTATCAGCAATAAATAAAATATCAAATGAATGAAAAACCGCTAATTTTAACTAGCGGTTTTTGTTTTAAGATTTAATCATTTCATCTTTTAGTAATCCATCCCACCCATTCCACCCATGCTACCGGGCATTCCCGCACCTCCGCCCTTCTCTTCTTTCGGCTCGTCGGCGATCGCCACTTCGGTCGTAAGAAGTATCGCGGCGGCGGAGGCGGCATTCTCTAATCCGCTTCTCGTCACTTTGACCGGATCAATGATTCCCGCGGCTAGCATATCCGGGACCATTTCATCTTTGAGCGCGTCGTATCCTCCATTTCCCCTTTTGTTTCTTATGCTTTCAACAATCACTCCGTCGTCTTTGCCCGCGTTAATCGCAATCTGGCGAAGAGGAGCCTCTATCGCTTTGAGCACAATGTTGAATCCGGCTTCAAACTCTTTAATCCCGAATTCTTTGCTTTTAATTTTTCCGGCTTTAATCCATTCTCTCACTTTCTCGCCCGCTTTTATAAACGCCGTTCCTCCTCCAGCGACGACGCCCTCGGCAATCGCCGCTTTCGTGGCGTTGACCGCGTCCTCAACTTTCAATTTCAAATATTTCATCTCGGTTTCCGTCGCCGCTCCGACCTTGATGACAGCAACACCGCCGATTAGTTTCGCTATCCTCTCCTCCAGTTTTTCAGCGTCATATTTTGAATCAGTCGTTTCCTTTTGTTTTCTTAATTGAGAAATTCTGGCTTCAATCTCGGATTTTTTCCCTTTCCCACCGACTACCGTGGTATTATCTTTGGTTGCAATTACCTTGTTTGCCTTTCCTAACATTGAAATAGTAACTTTGTCCAACTTTATGCCGACTTCCTCGGAGATTACCTGTCCTCCGACTGTCACAGCAATATCCGCCAACATCTCTTTTTTCCTGTCGCCATAGCCGGGCGACTTTACCGCCAAGACATTGAAAGATCCGCGAAGCTTATTGACCACGAATGTCGCTAGCGCCTCGCCGTCAACATCGTCGGCAATAATTACAAGCTCTTTCTTTCCGCTCTGTGCTAGGCTTTCCAAAAGTGGCAATATTTCTTTAATCGTTGATATTTTTTTGTCGGTAATCAAAATCAGGGGATCATTGTATTCGGCTTCCATTCTTTCCGCGTCCGTTATCATATACGGGGAAACATATCCTTTATCAAACTGAAGTCCCATAGTCACCTCGGAATCAATTCCTACTGATTGCGACTCTTCAACTGTTACGACTCCGTCTTTCCCGACTTTATCTATCGTGTCGGCGATAATTTTGCCAACTTCCTCCGACTCCGCGGAGATGGTTGCGACCTGTCTTATCTCTTCTTTGCTCTTTATCGGCTTGGCAATATCTTTGAGAGCGGAAACGACTTCGTTTGCCGCTCTTTCAATGCCGGCTTTTATACCCATCGCATTGACTCCCATTACCGTGTATTTCATCCCCTCGGCGACAATCGCTTGAGTCAAAATGACGGAGGTTGTTGTTCCGTCTCCGGCAATATCATTAGTCTTTGAGGCGACTTCTTTTGCTATCTCGGCACCCATATTCTCAAATTTATTTTTAAGAGTTATGTCTTTGGCGATGGTAACGCCGTCATTCGTAATAGTCGGCGCGCCATAACCTTTGTCTAAGACGACATTCCTGCCTCTAGGTCCGATAGTAATCTTTACCGCGTCAGACACGGCATCAACTCCTTTCTTAAGGGATTTGCGCGCATCTTCATTGAAAATTATTTGTTTGCTCATATTTTAAAGAAGGTTTTAGGTGGTAGGTAGTAGGTGGTAGGTTTAAGTCAAGAAAATTAAATTCTTAATCTGAAACCTACAACCTAATACCTAATACCTACCACCTATTTAATTATTGCTAAAATATTATCCTCTTTTATAATCAGAAATTCTTCCTCTCCGACTTTGATCTCATCATAGCCGTATTTGGAAAAGATGACAGTGTCTCCAATTTTGACATTAATCGGAATTAACTTGCCGTCTACATACTTTCCTTCCCCGGCCGCGATCACTTTGCCTTGCTCGGGCTTTTCTTTATCCACCGTGTCCGGAATATAAATGCCGGAAGCGGTCTTTGGCCCATTCTTATCTTCGGAAACTTTCAAAAGCACCCTGTCCCCCAAAGGAATGATTTTAGAAACATTTCCTTTTTCCGACACATTTGAATTTTGTTTTTTCATAAGACAATTTTAACAGATTAAATTAATAATGCACGGAACATCCGCAAGTGCTATCTAGTATATAAATATTATCTTCAATGTCAAAAAATTCTTAATTCTCATTTCTTCCCTACAACCTACCGCCTAAAACCTACAACCTTCTTTTAATTGCTTTTTTTATTGACTTCTGATATATTATTTGGAATGGAAATACTGTCCGGCATATTGCCTTACATACAAATCGGGCTTTCCGCGCTGCTCATAGCTTTGATACTGTTGCAAAAGACCGGAGCGGGAGTGGGCGGAGCATTCGGAGGAGGCGACTTCAGCTCCGGCTTTCATACGCGAAGAGGATTTGAAAAAACATTATTCCGCTTAACCATAGCGATCGGAACGCTTTTTGTAGTGTCCGCTTTTCTAGCTTTCATCTTTTAACTCAATTTGATTCAATAATTTAGAGCCCTGGCAAGGGTTAGTTGGAATTATTTCAAAAGACAAAACTAAAAAATCAACTCTTTCAGTTCGGCACAGGCAATCTGCAAATAAATAAATTACAAATTTTTTAAATATCCACGAAAAAAGGAGAAAATAAAATTTTAAATATGAAACAGTGGCATATTCCAAAGTCAGGTGCGATTTTAAAAACAATATCTTCCTTTTCCATAACGGAAAAGATAATATTTTATTTCTTTCTGTGCGTTTTGGTTGTTTCAAGCTTTCTTCTCTTGTGGAAAGTGAATCAATCTTTCCTGGTTGAATTTCCCACTCGCGGAGGGCAATTGAAAGAAGGCATTATCGGATCTCCCCGATTTATAAATCCAATATTGGCTATGAGCGACGCCGACAGAGATATGACTTCGCTTATTTATTCCGGACTTATGAAATCAAACTCCGCGGGGGATCTTGTTCCTGATCTAGCGGAAAGCTACAGCATTTCAAAAGACGGACTTGTCTATAAATTCAAGCTGAAAGACAATGCTTATTTTCATAACGGCGAAAAAGTTACTGCTGACGATGTTGAATTCACCATAAACAAAACGCAAGATTCGGCGTTGAAAAGTCCCAAGAGGGCCAACTGGGACGGCGTAACCGTGAAGAAATTGAACGACAGGGAGATTGAGTTTGTCTTGAAACAGCCTTATTCTCCTTTCTTGGAAAACACCATTTTGGGAATCCTGCCCAAGAAAATCTGGACGAATTTTGACAGCGATCAGTTTTCTTTCAGTCTTTTCAACATAGAACCCGTAGGATCCGGGCCTTACAGAGTTAAAAGTTTAAAAAAAGACGCTTACGAAATACCGACATATTACACTCTCGTATCTTTCAATAAATACGTATCCGGCGCGCCGTATATAAAAAAACTGCTAATCAATTTTTACAAGAACGAGAACTCGTTGATTGACGCCTTTAAGAGGAATGATATTGAAAGCATAAGCGCGGTGTCTTCGCAAAACGCCGAAATGCTGAAAAAAGAAAACGGCCACAGAACAATCAGGGCGCCGCTTCCCAGAATATTCGGCGTATTTTTCAACCAAAGCCAGTCGCCCGTCCTCGCGAACAAAGAAGTGAGAGAAGCCTTGAGCGAAGCGATTGATAAAGACAGAATAGTCAAGGAAGTGTTGAACGGCTATGGAATAGAAATAAATTCCCCTATTCCACCGGATCTGATGAGGAGCGACAACGATGCTGAAAATGAGACGGACAGCAAAGAAAAAAACGCCGTTTCAATTTCAAAAATTGAAAAAGCTCTGGCAAAACTTAAAGCCGGTGGATGGAAACTGAACGAGAAAGAAAAGATTCTTGAGAAAAAATTGAAAAACGAGACTCAACAGCTTCGCTTCTCCATATCCACATCAAACACGCCTGAACTTAAAAAAGTCGCCGAGATAGCGAAAGAGGAATGGGAAAAACTTGGCGCCAAAATAGAAGTTAAAATTTTTGAACCCGGAGATTTAAACCAAAATGTGATCAGATCCAGAAAATACGACGCGCTTCTGTTCGGAGAGATTGTGGGAAGAGATATTGACCTGTTCGCTTTCTGGCACTCTTCCCAGCGCAAAGACCCCGGCTTGAACATAGCTCTCTATGCCAATTCAAAAACGGACAAATTGCTGGAAGACGCCAGAAAAATTGAAAACAAAGACGAGAGAATGCGAAAATACAAGCAATTTGAAGATGAAATCGCGAAAGACTTTCCCGTCGCTTTCTTATATTCTCCGGACTTCATTTACATAATTCCGGAAAAGATAAAAGGATATTCCATAGGTCAAGTCATCACGCCGGCGGACAGATTTCTTAACATTAACGAATGGTACACGGACACTGAAAAAGTTTGGAAAATATTCACCGGAAACAAGATTGCCAAAAAAATCAATGGGGAATAATTTAATACTTTGAATTGCGAAACTCCGTTATTCGCGGAACACGCATAATTTTCTGCTGAAAATTTGCTCTGCTCGCGCCAGCCGCGCTGCGCAAGTTTCCGCTCATAACGGAGTTTCGCAATTCACAATTTAATAATTAAAAAAAATACAATGAACACAGAAAATACAATAAAGCCGATGACAGGAAATGATAAGGTTGGACTATCTCCGACATCATCGACAATGGCGCATAGAATCGTTCCGTCCCGCGCCAGCGCGGCGCATCCTGCCCACAGAAGACCGCATCTTCCGTCAAAAGTGGGACATGGAAGGATTGCCGACAAAGGTCGACACGGACATCATCAAGGAACGCGAAGACCCTTCCCCCAGAAAAAAGAGGACGACATCATTCCGCCTCTTGATAATGACACAGTAAGAATACTGACGCTTGGAGGTGTAGAGGAAGTTGGTAAAAATATGACAGCCATAGAATTCAGAAATGACATCGTCATCGTGGATATGGGATTTCAATTCAAAGAAGAAAGCACGCCCGGAATTGATTATATTCTTCCTAACACAAAATATCTTGAGGAAAGAAAGAGCAAAATACGCGCGGTCGTCATCACTCACGGACATCTGGATCACACGGGCGGAATTCCTTATATAATGGACAGAATCGGCAATCCGCCAATCTATACCAGAAACCTGACTTCTATTTTGATAAGAAAACGCCAAACGGAATTTCCCCATCTCCCCAATCTTGACATAAGAGTCGTTGAAAAAAATGAAATCGTAAAGCTTGGAGAATTGGCAATTCGTTTCTTTTCCGTCACCCATACCGTTCCCGATTCTATGGGAGTGATTATTGATACCCCTTTCGGACCGATTGTCATTCCCGGAGATTATAAGCTTGACCATATTGACGGCATTCCGACAGAACAAGAAGAGGAAGAGTACAGAATTTTTGAAAAAGAAAAAGTTCTGCTTCTGATGTCCGACTCAACCAATATTGAAAATCCCGGATTCTCTACGCCGGAAAAACTTGTTCATAAAAATTTAGAGGAGATTATCAAAAACATAAAAGGACGCCTGATTATCGGAACTTTCGCTTCGCAAATGGAAAGAATGGTTAAAATCATAGAAATCGCCGAAAAATACGGCAAGAAAATCGTCGTGGAAGGGAGAAGTATGAAAACAAATATTGAGATAGCCACTCTTGCCGGCATTCTTAATGTCAAGAAAGATACCATAATCGCATCTCAAGACGCGGGCAGTATTCCTCCAGACAGAATAGTCGTATTGGCGACAGGCGCGCAGGGAGAAGAATTTGCCGCTCTTATGAGAATGGCGACAAAAAGCCACAAATTTTTGAGAATAAACGAGAGGGATACAGTTCTTCTTTCATCCTCAATCATTCCAGGCAACGAGAAAACAGTCCGAGGACTTAAAGATAATCTCGCGCGACAAGGAGCAAAAATAATTCATTATCGGACATCAGATGTTTATATACATTCAAGCGGACACGGCAACAGAGGAGAGATAGAGTGGCTTCATAAAAAAATCAAATCCAAATTTTTTATTCCGATTCACGGCTGGCATTCTATGCTCCGTCTCCACGCCGAACTGGCTGAAACGATTGGAGTGCCGAAAAAGAATATCGCGATACCTGACAACGGCTCAATAATGGAAATACGAAACAAAGGAACAGAAATGGTTAAATTGGAACAGAAAGCTCCTTCCGGACTTGTTATGGTGGATGGATTTTCTATCGGCGATGTTCAAGAAGTGGTCATCAGAGACAGGCAAATGCTCGCCCAAGACGGGATGTTCGTCATTGTCGCCATCATCAACATAACGACAGGTAAATTGAAAAAATCTCCGGACATTATATCGCGCGGTTTCATTTATCTTAGAGAATCGCAAGAGCTTTTGAGGAGCGCCAGACTGATAATAAAGAAAACAATAGAAGACGAAACTGCCGGAATGAATCCAATAGACTTTGATTATCTGAAAGGAATAGTTACGGATCAATTAAGCAAATTCTTATTTCAAAAGACGGCAAAGCACCCGATTGTGATGCCTGTGCTTATAGGAGTTTAGAAATAAGTGGAAAGTCCATAAAGTCCGTAAAGTCTATAAAGTTGGCAGAGTAAAGATACCCCAAATTACGAAATGCAAAAATTCAGGTCCTCGGGTCGCAAAAGCTATTTGTTTTTAAATGTTTTTGCTCAACCAGACCTGAATTTTTGCATTTCGTAATTTGGGGAAAGATAGTTAATTTTGAATTTATTTTACCTTAACTTTAAAGACTTTTGACTTTACGGACTTTATGGACTTTGCTGCATTTCTGCTAAAATAGACCTATGGAAAAACAATTAGAAACAAAGTCATCCGGCGCTTTTGTGATATATGTTTTAGGCTTCTTGTTTGCTCTCCATGCGACTTTGCCCATCTATATAAATTCAAGCTTCTTAAGCTCCATTTCCATTGAAAAATTTGTAGGAATTATTTATAGCGTCGGGTCAATCGCCACGATACTCTGCTTTTTTGCCGTTCCCTCCTTCCTTAGAAAATTCGGCGGACAGCGGACAGCGGTAGCATTTATTTTATTGGAATTTCTGTCTATGACGGCCCTCGCGTTTCTAAAATCACCCGCTCTGCTCGTGCTTTTTTTCATTGTCAGTCTTGTCGCGATTGCGATTATCGGATTTATAATTGACCTGTTTTTGGAAAATGTTTCTTCCGACAGCAAGACGGGAAAGGTAAGAGGGATATTTTTGACGAGCGTAAACATCGCTTGGATTATCTCCCCCCTCATCACAAGTTTTATCTTGACTGACAGCAATTATTGGAAAATATATATGGCGGCCGCGGCGCTCCTTTTGCCAGTCTTCTTTTTAGTCAAACACAATCTAAATACTTTTAAGGACCGTAATTACGACAAAATTCCCCTTCTTATCGCAATCAAGGAAATTTGGAAAGGCAAAGACATTAGGAATGTTTTTATGATAAGTTTCTTGATGCAATTCTTTTTCGCATGGATGGTCATTTACACTCCGCTTTATCTCCATAATCAAATCGGTTTTGATTGGGGTCAGATAGGCATCTTATTCAGCGTAATGCTTCTGCCGTATGTGCTTACCGAACTGCCGCTCGGCAAGATCGCCGATGACAAATTGGGAGAGAAGGAGATAATGAGCATAGGTTTTATAATTATGGCCATTTCCACGGGAATAATTTCCTTCATATCTAATGGCAACTTCTTCTTATGGATGGCTATTCTATTCGTTACGAGAATCGGCGCCAGTATGGTGGAAATAATGAGCGAAACCTATTTCTTCAAAAAAACAAATGCGTCTCAAATGCAGGTTGTGAGCATGTTTAGGACGACCAAGCCTCTCGCTTACATCATCGCTCCGATAACTGCGACAATGCTATTTTCATTCATTGAATTCAAATTCATCTTTATCGTACTTGGCTTCTTAATGTTTTACGGATTGAGATTTAGTTTGGCGCTTAAAGATACAAGGTAAGACAGAAGTTCATCAAGTTATAAAGTTTATAAAGTTAGAGAAGATTAAGACATCCCGAATTACGAAATGCAAAAATTCAGGTCCTCGGGTCGCAAAAGCTATTTGTTTTTAAATGTTTTTGCTCAACCAGACCTGAATTTTTGCATTTCGTAAACTTGATGAACTTTTCCTCCGAAGGAGGATCCGCCTTAGGCGGAATAAACTTGTTAACTTATTTCAGCCACCCCTTCGCTTGAAGAGCTTTCCGAGCCGCGTCTTGTTCGGCTTCTTGTTTGGATTTTCCCTCTCCGCTCACGACAAGCTCTTTTTCCAGATAAACCCCGACGGTAAAATGCCTGTCGTGATCCGGACCTTCTTCTTTAACTGTCTTGTATGAAGGCGTTATGCCGGTATATTCTTGGGCCATCTCTTGAAAATAACTCTTTGAATCAAGCCAAGTCTTATCTTCAACGATTTTATCTATCAAATGAAAAGTATTTTCTGAAATAAATTTTCTTGCCGTTTCGTACCCTTGATCAAGAAATACAGCCCCGATTATCGCCTCTATGGTATTTGCCAGAATATAAAGCCTTGCTCTGCCTTCGTCTTTCGCTTCTCCTTTTGACAAAAGCAGGAATTCGTTCACATTAAGTTTTCTAGCCACTTCGGAAAGAGTAATGGCATTCACAAGAGCCGATCTGTATGAAGTCAGATCGCCTTCGGTGGCGCTTGGATATTTGGAATAGAGGTATTCGGTGACGACAAGCTCAAGCACCGCGTCTCCTAGAAATTCCAGCCGTTCATTGTGCCCAAGCCCGAAAGCCTTATTTTCATTCACGAATGATCTATGGGTAAAAGCTTGCTTAAGCAAGTCTTTGTTTTTGAAAGAAATATCAGCTGTTTTTTCAAATTTTGAGAAATCTGTCATAAAATTCTAATATCTTTGAATTACGAAACGCAAAAATTTATGGTCTGGTTGAGCAAAAACATTTAAAAACGAACAGATTTTGCGACCCGAGGACCTAAATTTTTGCATTTCGTAATTCATAGTGATATGGAATAATTGAGGGAATTCGCGATTTTTTAACTGGCAAGTAAATTTATGGCCTTAGAAACTATCGGCAAAATATCGTTGTAAAAATTCAGATTTATAATGTCTTTTAATTTAAACCAATTCGCGTCGTCCAGCCCTCCGCTCTTATCCAGCTTGAGAGGATTGAATTTCGCTTCAGCCAAATAATATATGACTTGTTTTCTAATTTTCCCCTTTTCCGGATGAGAAGCGACATATTCATTGTTACCAAGCTTTTCTCTTATTGAAATCGGAATGCCTAACTCTTCGGAAACTGCCCTTTCAGTGCCTCCAGTTTCTGATTCGTTCTCGTTTATATGCCCTTTCGGAAGAGTCCAGTATCCAAAGACATCGTGGACTAAAGCTATATAGGTTTCTCCGCCATCTTTGGAAAAAACAATCGTTCCGCCCAATTTCTCTATAGGCATCATTTCGAATGGCACATCGGCTATCTTATTTTTCTTTTTTTTTGACGTTTCGTCTTTGCCCGGCTCGCCCATCTCCCTATAGACGGAGCCCAAGACGCCGTTCACAAACTTGCCACTTTTCTCGCCTCCGTAGCTTTTGGCGAGCTCTATGGCTTCATTGATCGCGACTTTGGCCGGAACTTCTTTCTTGTCGGAAAAAATTAATTCATAAAGGCCAATCCTGAGAATGTTTCGGTCTATTATAGAAATCTTATCCAGCGGCCAGTCCGGCGCGGCTTTTGTTATTATATTATCAATATCTTTCCGCTTCTCCAAAATGCTGATCATCAGCTCCTTCATAAAAGACAAATCGCCCGCCTCTCCCGCGAATTCTTCCGCGTTGCGAGTGATTACTTCCACCACCTCCGAATCGGCTTTACTTCTAAAGTCCCATTCGTAGAGAGATTGTAGAACTGTTGATCTTGCAAGGTGCCTATTTGCCATAAAAATAAAGAAACTTGAATTTTCTAAATGAGCATTTTAAAACTGCCTGAAACCCGACCGCGCAGCCACATCAAATTTTAGCTTATTGCTTTGACTCGGTTTTCGCCTTTTCTTTCGCTTTCTTATCTTTCTTGGCTATTCTAGAATGAACATCCAACACAACGCGCCCATTATACTTTCCGCAGTTTTCGCAAGCCGTATGAGGCAAGTGTTTTTTGCCGCAGCTAGAGCAAGCCGAAAAACGGAGCTCCCCCAAAGCGTGGTGAGACCTCACATTACCCTTATTGGATCTAGTATGTCGCATTCTGTTTACCATACAAAGCAGTATATATTATTTAGCTAAATTTGCAAATTTTTTGCAAAAAGATTTTCTGTGCAATTCTGACAATCCGTTTTCATGGATTTTTCGGCAATGCAAAGCAGTGCCGTAGCCTTTGTGAATATGAAGATCGTATTGCGGAAATTTATTAGAGTATGTCACCATTTTTTGGTCGCGAGCGACCTTGGCGGCGATTGAAGCCAGAGAAATAATCGGCTCTTTTTCATCTCCTTTGATTATTGTTTTTTGATGGGTAAATTCTTCCGGCGCCTTTAGCCCGCCGTCGAGAAGCACCATTGTTTTCAAAGGATCGGCCTTTATTTTTTTGAGCGAATTTTTTATCGCCAGTCTCAAACAATATGATATGCCTTTCTCATCTATTTTTTTATTGCTCACAAAAGAAACTTGATAATTCAAATCTCCTTTTGTTTTAATTTCTTTTATCCTGCCGAGCCACTCTTCCCTCTTTTTTTCACTAAGTTTTTTAGAATCTCTGATGTTTTTAAAAAAACCTTCGGCGCGCAGACTTTTTATTTTTAAAACTGGAATAAGGCAAGCCCCCACCGCCACAGGCCCAGCAAGCGGTCCTCTGCCGACTTCATCAATGCCGATTAAATATTGAAATTTATCTCTGTTTTTGTTTTTCATTTAATTTAAATTATATATCTACTATTGAAAAAACATATAGGAGTCATAAAAAAAATACCCCTAGAAAATTCACTAGGGGTATTCAACTGCGCTTATAGTATTTATTTCACTTGCCAGCTTAGTTTCTTGCCGGACAGGAAAGGGACTATACCGTCATACGATTCAGGCACAATCCAATCTTTTTTTACAAGCGTAATCTTGTCTTTGTTTAAAGGAAGGTCATAAAATACCGCTCCAAATGTTGAAACAAAATTTTCCAACTTATCAAGGCGGTCTGCTTTTTCAAAGATTTCCACTAAAAGCGGAACGGCCACCGGAGCGCTGAATATTCCCGCGCAACCGCTTGAACATTCCTTTCTTTCCTTCAAGTGCGGAGCGCTATCGCTTCCGAAGAAAAATTTTGGATTACCGCTGGTTGCGACTTCAAGCAGAGCGAGCCTGTCTTTTGGTGATTTGGCTATTGGCTTGCAGAAATTGTGAGGAGACAATAAATCCCCCACCACATCGTCTAGAGTAAGCAGTAAATGATGCGCGGTAATGGTTGCGGCGACATTCTTCAATTCTTTCACTGCCCACACCGCTACCCTCGTCGTTATGTGCTCCAGAACGATTTTAAGTTCTGGAAACTCCTTATTAATCTTCAGTAGAGTATTTAGAAATTCCTTTTCTCTATGAAGACAAAAAGTGTCGGGTTTTTCTCCGTGGAGAAGAAGTAGCATTCCTGTTTCCTGCATTCTCTTAAAAACCTCAGATATCTTTCCAAAGTCCCTTACACCATTGGCAGAGTTGGTCGTTACCCCGATAGGATAAACTTTGCCGGCAGCGACTCCCTCCAAAGAAGCTCCCTCAATCATTGACGGAGATGTTGATTCGTTTATTTGGATTGTCATTATTGGCGAGAATCCGGAATATGATTGATTGCGCTTATACTGATGGATTTCTTTATAATACAGATGAGGATCAAAACGATCCAGAATAGGAGGCTCCGTATTAGGCATCACAACCGCCCTACCGAACATCGAGGCTGTAAACGGCAATACTTTTCCAAGCATATCTCCTCTTCTCAAATGGCAATGAAAATCATCCCCTATCCTCATACTAAATTCTTTCAATTCCATCTTTATTACCCTCCAAAAATTTGGTTGGCCCTTCGAATTATTTTCTTTACTCGCCAGCCTCGAAGTATAGCTACCGAGCTCACGGAAACTGAAGACGCGCCTGCGTCTTTCAAGACATTGACATCGTCCAGTGATAATATTCCTCCGCCCGTGCTGATCGGTTTTTTTATGCCTGATTTTCTGGCATTTACAACCCACTCGGCAACAATCGGCAGAAGAGGTTTGCCTGATAGTCCTCCTCCGCCAAGATGAGCGAGTGGCGATATGTCTGTCCCAAAAATCTTTTTCCAATTTATCTTATGAGGCAACGCGCCCCAAGGAATGGTATTGGAAATGCACAGAGCGTCGCAATTCGGATCATCGGCAATTTCCTTTGCCACTTCCACCGGCGTTAAGACATTTATTTTAGGCAGGAGCGGAATTGGCACATACGAAGAAATAATTCCTAACATCGCTCTCATCTCTTCTGCTTGTGTTTTTAGGTCTGGTGTTTTCAAACCAATCTTAACATTCGGACAAGAAAAATTTATTTGCAGTCCGACAGACGCACTGAAACTATGCAAATATTTTTTAAATAAAATTGCAAAGTTAATAGCCTCAAGATATCTCATTTCCAAACTTTCTCCGACAGCCATAAAGGAAATGAAAAAAGGTTTCTTGATTTTCTGCCATCTGCCGTCTTCAAATAGAAATTTCGCTCCCGGACCGCTAAGCCCCACGGCATTAAGGATAATGCCTTTGCAAAAATAAACCTTTATGCATTCCGGGAAAAATTCAGCGGGAGTGATGCCGTCTTCTTTTAAGGGAAGATTTCCTTTTCTGGAACGCAAAGTTGTCGTCTTGGCGACAAATGTTGAACCCTCAAAATTCAAACCCAACGGCTTTAGGATTTTATGGAAAGGATAACCCTCGCCAAAAAATCCTTGCGTTCCCGAACCGCCCAAAATATGCCTAAAATCAATACCGCGCAGAACCATAATGATCTTCCTCCAAAAATCTCAAAAATATAAAGGTCCTATTTTCCTGAATATATTGATAGCATTTATCTTATTTATTATCAATCAAACCACCTTTAGATGTCCGTTCTTTCAAACAGACTTGGAAACCCCGACTTGGAAACCGAGTTTCCAAGTCGGGGTTTCCAAGTTGAAAGGTTTTCTTGTCGCCTCCTCCTTGTGGAGGTGGGATTAGGCAGTTTATAATAGTCAGATGCACTCGCGATTTATTCATCTCCATACTCACAGTCATTACAGCCTTTTGAATGCCTTGCCAAAAATAGAAGAGCTGGTTCACAAAGCTAAAGAATGCAAAATGAGCGCTTTGGCTCTCACTGACAATTCCAATCTTTACGGCGCGATTGAGTTTTACAAAGAATGCAAGAAAGCCGACATTAAGCCCATCGTCGGAATTGACGCTTATGTGGCGGTTAGAAAAAGGACGGACAAACAAGCCGGCGTTGATAACAGAAGATACAGATTAGTGCTTCTGGCGAAAGATGAAACCGGCTATAAAAATTTAATCCAGCTGGTTACCGTTTCTTATCTTGAAGGATTTTATTACAAGCCTCGCATAGACAAGGAGATTATGGAAAAGTACAGCGAAGGCCTTATTGCCATTTCGCCTTCTTTCAGCGGAGAGACGACTCAAGCCTTGAAAAATAAAGATAATGACAAAGCCAAAGAAGTGATAGCATTTCATAAAGGAATTTATGGCGCTCAAAATTTTTTTCTTGAAATTACTCGTCATCCGGAAATTGAAGGCCACGATGATTTGATGAAGAAAATCATCCATCTCGGCAAAGAAACCGACACCCCGCTCGTCGCCGCCCACGATGTGTACTATCTTAATCCAGAAGACAAGAAGGCGCGCGACACTTTGCTTTTGGTGAACACCGCCGCCGATTGGAGCGACAAAAACAGCTCGGATGGAGGCGGTGAAGACTTTTCTTTCATCTCTCAAGAAAAAGCCGAAGAATATTTTAAAGATTTTCCAGAAGCACTTCATAATACCGTAAGAATCGCCGAGGCCTGCGACCTCAAGCTAGACTTGGGTAAGTGGGTATTCCCTGACTACAAAGTCCCAAGCGGAGCGTCTTATGACGATGAGCTCAAAAGACTGGCTTACGAAGGGATAAAGCAGCGAGGTCTTGAAGAAACCGAAGAAATAAAAACTCGAATTGAATATGAATTGAAAATTATAAAAGACAAAGGTTACTCGCCATATTTCTTGGTGGTATCCGACCTATTGCGGCACGCCCGCTCTCAAAATATCTTCAGTACAACGAGAGGCTCGGCCGCCGGCTCAATGGTGTCCTATCTTACTTACATAACCACAGTCAACCCTCTTGAATATAACTTGCCATTTGAAAGATTTTTGAACCCGGAAAGACCATCCGCGCCAGATATTGATATGGACATCGCCGATAATCGCCGCGACGAGATGATTCAATACGTCAAAGAAAAATACGGCGAAGACAGAGTCGCACAGATAGGTACTTTC
The DNA here is from genome assembly GCA_000996205.1 of Parcubacteria group bacterium GW2011_GWA1_40_21. GTDB lineage: Bacteria > Patescibacteriota > Minisyncoccia > Phycocordibacterales > GWA1-40-21 > GWA1-40-21. The sequence continues at coordinate 19,385 of LBYO01000010.1, forward strand.
GGTACTATGATGGCGCGAGGTTCTGTACGAGATGTAGCGAGAGCTCTTGGCTTTCCTTATACGACGGGCGACAGGATCGCCAAACTTATTCCAATGGGCGCGCAAGGATTTCCGATGACTATAGATAGAGCTATCAAGGAAGTTCCCGAATTGAAAAAAATTTACAAAGAAGAACAGGATGCCAAAACAATAATTGATATGGCGAAAAAAATTGAAGGATGCGCCAGACACATCTCCGTGCACGCCGCCGGAGTCGTTATTTCGCCCAAGCCTCTTACTGAATTTGTCGCCCTGCAATACGATACTAAGGGTGACAACAAAATAATAACTCAATATGATATGCACGCGGTGGAAGACGCCGGTCTTTTAAAGTTTGACTTCTTGGGAATTAAAAATCTTTCAATTCTGGCGAATGCCGTGTCTCTCGTGAAAAAATTAGACGGGATTGAAATTGACATAGACAACATCCCGATAGACGATAAAAAAACTTTTGCTATGTTGGCGCTTGGGGAAACGGCGGGGCTTTTCCAACTCAACGGACAAGGGATGACAAGATATTTGAAAGACCTTAAACCGACAACGATTCACGACATCAACGCAATGGTCGCTCTTTACCGTCCGGGCCCAATGGAATCAATCCCGCAATATATTGAACGGAAACATAATCCAAAACTTGTTAAATATCTTGATCCGCGAATGAAAGAAATATTGTCTGCTTCTTACGGAGTCATCGCCTACCAAGACGATGTGATGCTAATAGCTATTCATTTGGGAGGTTATTCGTGGCTGGAAGCGGACAAGCTTAGAAAGGCGATGGGCAAAAAAATTCCAGCCGAGATGGAAGCTCAGAAAGAAAAACTGAAAGAAGGATTCGTTAAAAACGGAATGAAGCCTGAAAAAGCTGAAGCCCTCTGGAAACTTATTGAACCTTTCGCCGCTTACGGATTCAACAAGGCGCATGCCGCAAGCTACGGCAGAGTGGCCTATCAAACCGCCTATATGAAAGCCAACTTTCCGGCGATTTATATGGCGGCGGTTTTGACTGCCGACTCCGGAGATGTGGAGAAAATCGGCGAGATTATCGCGGAGTGCAAAAGGATGGGCATACCGGTGCTTCCGCCGAGCATCAATGAAAGTTTTTCCGATTTTACGGTCGTGAAAGGAGAAGGGAGAGATAAAATAAGATTTGGATTAACGACAATTAAAAATTTCGGCGAAGGCATCGCCAAGACCATCATTGAGGAAAGAGAAAAGAAGGACAAATTCAAATCTCTTTCCAATCTTCTCCAAAGAATCAGAGACAGAAATTTGAATAAAAAATCGCTGGAAGCGCTTATCAAATCCGGAGCGTTAGATGACTTGGGCGAACGAGGCGCGATGCTTTCAAATATTGAAAATCTCCTATCGTATAAAAAAGAAATGGATAAAGCTTCCGAGAATCAGGATTCGCTTTTCGCCGGTTTTAGTGAATTGGAAAATAATTCCGACTTTAAATTAGAGGACGCCGATCCGGCAAGCCAAGCAAGTAAATTGATATGGGAAAAAGAATTGTTGGGATTGTATGTTTCAGGCCACCCTCTTGATAAATACAGAAATGTCCTTGAAAAAAGACAGCAGAATATCGTAAAAATAAAAGAAAGAGCCAAAGATGGAGAACCTGTCGTGATAGGCGGAATTATTGAAGAAGTTAAGCCTATTACCACAAAAAAGGGCGACGCGATGATGTTCGTCCGCCTTGCCGATTTCAACGGCTCAATTGAAGTCGTCGTTTTTCCTCGCATCTGCGCCGAATTCAAGCTTTTGCTCACCCCCGAAAAATGCGTCGTCATCTCCGGCAAAATTTCAGAAAGAAACGGAGAGATAAGTATGCTGGCCGATAGGATAATGGAGTTGAAATAAAAAAACCCACTGCGTGTCGCGCGCAGTGGGATAATGCTTAATCGTGGAACTTGATCCTGAAGGTCAAGAACCTGTGCAGAATGGTGTAGCAATAAATTGCGTGTCAAATTTTACATAATTTTTTTTGAAAGCTTTCATGGCAAATCCTTTCATTTTTTTCGTTCCGATTAAAATAAAAAACAATAAAATTAACCTCGAGTCATATATACCACCACCTCCTTCCTTCAAAAAAGGTTAACGATAAGTTATGTATAAACACCGCCTTAGCATCAGGCACGATTTTTAATTTTTAAATAACTTAATTCTTAAGGGATACTTAGGGTGAATATGAATATTCAACCCTAAGTACCCTCTTAATTTAGAGCAGGGGTGGCTCTCAAAGAACAAGTTGATTATTCTTTAAAAAAATCAACTTCCCCATTCTGGCAAATATTATACACAAACCACATTTCTTGTCAAGTCTTTTTAAATTTATAATTATGGTATTATGTTAAATATGGCTAAAAATAAGGATGATATTGAAAATATCCGACATTCGCTGGCGCATTTGATGGCTATGGCGGTCTTGGATATGTTCCCTGCCGCTAAACTCGGCATTGGACCGACAATTGAAAACGGTTTTTATTATGATTTTGATTTGCCAGAAAAACTAACATCCGAACAATTGCCTAAATTGGAAAAATCCATAAAAGAACTTATCAAGAAAAATATTAAATTTGAGAGAGAAGAGATTTCCGCCCAAAAAGCCAGAGAAATTTTCTCCAATCAGCCGTTTAAACTAGAACTGATTGATGAACTGGAAAAAGGGACCCGCCCACAAACGCCAGAGCGTAGCTATGGCGGGCAAGGAAAAATTTCCATTTATAAGTCCGGCGATTTTACCGACCTTTGCGCCGGACCGCATGTTGAATCCACCAAAGAAATTAACCCCGACGCCTTCAAGCTCACCAAAGTCGCCGGAGCTTACTGGAAAGGAAGCGAGAAAAACAAAATGCTCACCCGCATTTATGGCGTGGCGTTTGAAACAAAACAAGAACTGGATGAATATCTTAAGATGATGGAAGAGGCGGAAAAACGAGACCACAGAAAACTGGGCAAAGAATTGGATTTATTCTCCTTCCACACAGAAGGCCCCGGCTTCCCTTTCTGGCATCCTAAAGGAACGATACTTTACAACGAGCTCAAAAATTTTATTAGGAAAGAAAATGAAAAACGCGGTTATGGAGAAGTAATGACTCCGATGATTTTGAGCAAAGAATTGTGGGTGACATCCGGACACTGGGATAAATTCAGAGACAGTATGTATTTCAGCAAGATTGACGAACAAGAAATGTCTATCAAGCCGATGAATTGCCCGGGCGGAATGCTTATATATAAAGAAGATATGCGATCTTACCGCGACTTGCCTCTAAGATATTCGGAGTTTGGACTTGTCCATAGGCACGAACTTTCAGGCGTGCTTCACGGTCTCCTGCGGGTGCGAGCTTTTACTCAAGACGATGCTCATTCTTATTGCACGGAAGAACAGCTGAATGATGAGATTATCGGAATGGTGGATTACGCTTTGGATATTTATAAAACCTTCGGTTTTAACGAATATGAAATTTTTATAGCCACAAAGCCGGAAAAGCATATTGGAAGCGATGAAGTGTGGGAATTGGCGACCAGCACGCTTACAAAATCGCTTAAAGAAAAAAAATTGGCATACAAAATCAAAGAAGGCGAAGGCGCTTTTTACGGACCAAAGATTGAATTTAACATCAAAGACGCCATCGGCAGAAATTGGCAAATGGGCACTATTCAGGTTGACCTTTCTATGCCAGGCAGATTCAACGCCGAATACATTGACAAAGAAGGCAATAAGAAAACTCCGGTTATGCTGCATCGCGCCATACTTGGATCACTAGAAAGATTTATCGGTGTGCTGATTGAGCATTATTCCGGAGCTTTCCCTGTCTGGCTCTCGCCTGTTCAGGCGCTGATAATTCCCGTCGGAGAAAAATTCAACGATTACGGAGAGAAAGTTTTAGAAGAATTAAAAAATGCAGGCATAAGAGCCGAGATGGACGAATCCAACGAAACTTTAGGCAAGAAAATCCGCTCCGGCAAAACTAAAAAAATCCCTTATCTCTTGGTGGTCGGCGAAAAAGAAAAAGAAGCCGGAACGGTAGCCGTCAACTTCCGCGACAAAAAAGAACAGGAAACAGTGCCTATTAAACAATTCGCCGAACTCATCCAAAAAGAAATTGAAGAGAAAAAATAAAGGGGCGATTGAGAAATTCCCGACGCCCCTGTTTTCATCTTTAGTCACTCATGTTTTTACCATCTCTTTTTTGCAAAAGTAGTTTTGGGCATGGACCAACAAAGCCTTTCTCTTTATTCAACCTCACTAATTTTCTAAATTCTTCGAACATAAAGTTGGAGTCAGAATCTGAGTGCATTTTAAACTTTATTCCATTACATTCAAATTTCACAATTGCTCTTGCTCCAAGTCTGCCAGCCAGCCGAATTCCTTTCTCAATCGCTTCGGAAACCCAAGCTACATTATTAGTAGCCACAACATACTCCTCTTTACGGTTTTTTAGTAAACGAAAAGCATCGTTCCCGCCATCACCCATCAACCCCAACACTTTCTTTTTTATCTCTTTCTTTTTCTTCATTTTTCCCCCTTCAAAAATTTAAAAAAAATGTACTATCTAATCATTAGTTTCCTCTCGGTAAATCTTTATTTTAAACACAAAAATTATTTCAAACAACAAACAAAGTTCTACTCATATTCTTACCCCAAAACCCGAATTTTTGCAAGAAAAAAATGGTGCAAAATTTCAGCGATCGCTTATTTTATGCACCATTTTATAAAACTAATACTAATCCAGTTTCACCTAAGAAACTAATAAACCACAACCTGTTTATCAGATATCCAAATTCGCCATTTTGGCATTGGATTGGATAAAGGACTTTCTTGAAGGCACATCGGTGCCCATAAGCATATCAAAAATTTTGTCGGCTTCTTGAGCGTCATCAATTTTCACTTGTTTCAATATTCTCCTCGCCGGATCCATTGTTGTCTCCCAGAGTTCTTCGGCGTTCATCTCTCCAAGACCTTTGTATCTCTGCACCGCGACTTTCGGACCTTTTTTGCCTTTTTCAGTCTCCTCTTCTGCCGCATCTTCAGATGAAACGGCGACTTCTTCAACCTGCTCTATCTCAACGGCTTCATCTTCTTTTCCGATGATTTTCTTTTTCTCTTCATCGCTGTAAGCGTAAAAAATTTCCTTCCCTTTTTTTATCTTAAATAATGGTGGCTGGGCAATATAGATATACCCTCCTTCAACAAGCGGTTTGAAGTATCGGTAAAATAAAGTGAGAATCAGAGTTCTTATGTGCGCTCCGTCAACATCGGCATCAGTCGCTATGATTATTTTGTGATAGCGGAGTTTTGACAGGTCAAAGGTGTCGCCTATCGCAGTGCCAATCGCCACGACCAGATTTTTAATTTGCTCGGATGCGAGCATTCTATCCAACCTCGCCCTTTCAATATTCAAAATTTTTCCTCTGAGTGGAAGAATCGCCTGCGTTTTTCTATCGCGTCCTGTTTTCGCCGTGCCTCCAGCCGAATCTCCCTCCACTATAAACACCTCCGATTCGGAAGCGTCTTTGCTCTGGCAGTCGGCGAGCTTGCCGGGCAAGGTCATTCCTTCAAGAGCTCCTTTTCTAAGCACCGAATCTTTGGCCGCCTTGGCGGCTTTTCTGGCTTTGAGCGCGAGGACGACTTTTGAAATTATCGCCTTAGCGTCATCAGGATTCTCTTCCAAAAATGCTCCGAAGGCTTCTCCAAAAACCGCTTCCACCGCCCCCCTTGCCTCCATTGAACCCAACTTCGCTTTTGTCTGCCCTTCAAACTGAATCTCCCGCATTTTCACAGAGACGACAGCAGTCAAACCTTCAAGCACATCCTCGCCGGTAAAATTATCCTCGCTTTCCTTGAGCAGATTATTTTTTCTGGAGTAATTATTGAGCGACCTCGTGAGAGAAGTTTTAAATCCGGTCAAATGAGTTCCGCCTTCGGGATTGTAAATGTTGTTGGCAAAAGCCAGAATTCTCGCCGAAATGTCATCAACATACTGAAGAGAAATTTCCACCGATTCCACTCCTTCGGCTTTTTTCTCAACATAGAAAACATTTTTGTGTATCGGCTTTTGAAATTGATTGTAAAATTTTACCAACGACAAAAGCCCGCCTTCAAAATAAAATGTTTGCGAAGGAATTTCCAATCCGAGTTCGCGGAAATAAAAAACATCGCTTTCATCAAATTTATCTTTGAACCCTCGCGCGTCAATACAGGATATTTTCAGTCCTCTGACCAAATATGCCTGCTGTCTCATATGAGAGACCACCCTGTCCCAGTCAAAAGCGATTTCCTTGAAAATTTCCGCGTCCGGCTCAAACACAACTATCGTGCCGTGCAATTTTGAATTGCCGATTTTCTTTACACTGGCTTTCTTCTTTCCTTGCGAATATTCTTGATAATAAATTCCGCCGTCTTTGTGAACAGTCACTTTCGTATAGATTGAAAGAGCATTGACGACGGAAGCGCCAACTCCGTGAAGTCCTCCAGAAACTTTGTAGCCCTCTCCGCCGAATTTTCCTCCGGCGTGGAGCGTCGTCATAATCGTCTCAAGCGCGGAAACTTTCGTCTGTTTATGAATATCAACAGGAATACCTCGACCGTTGTCCACGACGCGGACGCGGTTTTCGGGCAAAAGCACGACCTCTATGTCATTGGAAAAACCGCCCATCGCCTCGTCTCGCGAGTTGTCAAAAATCTCAATTATCAAATGATGCAATCCGTCCGGCCCGGTGGTGCCTATATACATTCCCGGTCTCTTTCTCACCGGCTCAAGCCCCTCCAATACCGTTATCGCTTCCGCGCCGTATGAACTTTTTTTATTTTCATCTTTAGCCATATTTTTGGTTTTTTAAACATTTTATCCGCCAAAATAGCGGATATTTTTGAATTCAATTATGTTCAAAATCAATGTTTTTAATGTTTATATTATAGCAGAAGTGTTCCAATAAAAAAAGGCAGGATTTTAACCCTGCCTTTCGCAATAAACACAATAGTCTTGATTAAATTCTTAATTCAAAGTTGTCCAGCCATTTGCGGTTTTTTTCATAATAATCTTTTTGACTAAAAATATTACTGCCGTTTGCCAATTCATGAATCAAATCAATAAAGTTTGGAAAGTTTTCTTCGGAAAGGAGGAAAACAAAAAATTTTTCTAGAAATAAAAAGTAATCGTCATCACTGTTTATTTTCATATTCTTCAAGTCGTTTCTGCGACCAAATAAAATTTCCACTATCTCATCGCAATACCGTTGAAGAATTTTTTCCCTCTCGTTGAGGGCGACATATTCACCTCTGCTTATCAACCACTTTTTGTATCGAAAAATTCTCCCGACACTGCAACTGAAATTAACTAATCTCTCTCTTCTTTTTTGTCCCATATCTTCCCGCGCAAAATGAAGTAGCCTTTTTACGGCACACAAAAGATTATTTACATTCATCCTAAAATTAAGTTCTGCTGCTTTTGGCATAGGATTGTAAAGACTCATAAATCACCTCTTTCAAAAAAAGTTTATTTGAAACAAGAAATCCGTTTCTTTATTTCAAGAAATTCTTTGTAACTTACCCCTCCTTTCCCCAAGTAATCATCTTTTATTAGGCCGTACTCGCCATGATAATCGCTTCCTCCTGTAATAATTAATTTCTTCTGGTTTGCGCAATCCAACAAAAATTTTCTGTGATTATCGCCGTAAGGAGTACATACTTCAATTCCATCTAGCCCCTCACTCACCATCCGATCAAGAATCGTGGAAAAAATCTTCTTTGGATTTTCACACTTCTCCTTCAGCTTCTCTATAGTCTTGGTCGGGTGCGCCCAGATAGCGATACCTCCCGACCGCCTTATGGCGTTAATGGCTTCTTTCGTAGAAATATAATTTTCTCTTTCCACAAAAAAACACCCGCCTTTCTTTAATTCTTTTCTGGCAATCTCTAGCGCTTCGGGCGCTTTGACAGAAATTATCAGCTCATTCACCCTAAGTGCAATCAGCCAATACTTATTGGAAATCTCCACCGGCAAATTAAAATGAGCTCTTAAGCTTTCTAGGGTAAAATTCGCCACCTCCCTTTCCCTAAAAAGTTCTAGCACCTCCTTAATATATTTAATCCTTACATTAAGATTGTGTTCAAGGAGTTGATTATAATCTCGCAAAAGAATTTCCACATTAAAACCATACCCCAGCACATCAATGGTTTGAGGATGCAATGTTGTGTCAGTGGAAGAAATTTCTATTCCCGTCATAGAATCAATGCCATTGTTTGCGCAAGAATCTATAAACTCTTTTAATCCTCCAATTCTGTCATGATCGGTAAGCATCACCGCTTTAAGATTAGCTTTTTTGACGAGCCAAACCAATTCACTGACATCATTTCTACCATCACTATGAGTGGAATGCGTATGCATATCCGCTTCTTTCCTCACAATTTTATCCAAGGTATTTTCTCCTTTCCTTTTATTGATTTTTCCAAAAATAACAAACAACTTTTTCTTAAAACAATCTAGCACAATCTCTTTAATTTTTCCATTTTTTATCTCACCTGCCAGCCATCATTGGTATTCATCAATTTTGAAACTTTTTCCATTATTTTGTTGATTTCTTCGTCTGATAAGGTTTTTTCCTGCGACTGAAAAACAAGTCTGAAAGCAAAGGAGGTTTTAGAAGTTCCATCCGTGAATTTTTTGACAAAGACATCAAACAATTTTTTATTCACTAAAAGCTCTCCTGCTTCTTTTCCAATAATTGACGCGACATCTTTTTCTTCCACGCCCTGCGGGACGAAAACAGCGATATCGCGCAATACAAACGGGTATGGCGATATTTTTTTATATTTTGATTTTTCCGATCTATCTTTGGCGTAAGTGTCTTTATACGATTCCGGCGTGGGCAAATTTTCAATCAGTTTTTCAAAATCAATTTCCGCGATTCCCTTTTCCGAAAATTCCCATTTGATCTCTACTCCTAAATCTTTTGAGAAGGTGTTTGAAATAATTTTTATTTCATCTTCTTCTTTGCCACCTTTGAAAGATGGACTATTTTTAATACCAACAGCCAGATAATCCGTTTCTTTCCCATCTTTGAATATTTTGCCTATTTCAAAAATTTTTATTTGTTCAAGTCCGAGCAGGTCGGCATAATGCAAATTGAAATCAAGCGACTTCTTTATCCCGTCTTTCAAATTCGCCCTTAAAAAATTTTTATCGCTCGCTATCGGATTTTCCATTTCCACCTCGCCTTTATCAGTGAAAGAATATGTGTAAACTTCAGAAAAACCATTTTTCACCAAAAAATCCCTGACTTTATTTTTATAATAAAAACTTTTGTTTGTTGATATTTGTTTCGCCACTGAAGAAATTTTTTGTTCATGTATCTTTTTATATCCGTAGATCCTGCCGATTTCCTCAATCAAATCTTCTTTGATTTTTACATCCAAACGGTCAAAAGGAATGGCAACGGTAAAATTTTCGCCGCTGTTTTCCGCTCCAAAATAAAAATTCAATCTCTTTAATATCTTTTCCGTTTCAGCTTTATCTATGTTTGTTCCAAGAAGATTATTTATTTCTTTCAAAGAGATTTCAATTTTGTTCTGGGTTATTTTCTTAGGATAAAAATCGCTAATATCGCCGATTATCGTATTTTCTCCGCAAGCGATTTCCGCGACAAGACTCGTCATCATCTCCATTGCTTCCAGCGCTTTTTCCGGAGAAATTTCATTTTCAAATCTTTTTGATGAATCGGTTAGGGTATTCAATCGGCGAGATGTCTTCCTTATGAGCGTAGGCGCAAAGTTAGCCGACTCTATTATTATATTTTTTGTCGCGTTTCCAATTTCCGCGAAATTCCCTCCTTTTATCCCAGCAATTGCGAGCGGATTTTTTTCATCTGAAATAATAAAAGTATCTTCATCGAGGACAACATCCTTGCCGTCAAGAGTCGTGATTGAATCTCCACCCGAAGCGTTTTTTACTGAAATTTTTATCACTTCCTTGTTTCCGTTTAACTTATCTAAATCAAAAATATGCATCGGCTGGCCGATCTCAAACATAACAAAATTCGCCGCGTCAACGATGTTGTTTATTGATTTTTGTCCGATTGATTCAAGCCTTTCCTTGAGCCATCTTGGCGATTGTTTCACTTCCAAATTCTCAATTATTCTTCCTACATATCTTCGACAAATATTGTAATTCGAAACATCTATTTCCAATTCAGATGAAGTTTTTCCGATTTGCGCGACTTTCGAAGAAATAGACGCGGTCTTCATCGGAATTTCCAATATGGCGGAAACTTCGCTCGCGACTCCTCTGTGAGAAAGGCAATGATGCGCCATATTGGGAAGAATTTTCGCGTCAAATATATAATCGCTTCCATTACCCTCAAGACTCTCAATCTCAAACGAATGCATTGTTAAAAGATCCGCCAGCTTCTCCGCGTCAGGCAATTTTTGTTCAAAAAAATTTTGCAACCAATTGTAGGAAATTTTCATTTAAAATTGATTAATTAATCTTAAATCACCAGTGTAAAAAAGTCTTATGTCATCAATGCCGTATTTAAGCATTGCCAGACGATCAGCACCTCCACCAAAAGCAAACCCTTTCCACTCTTTCGGATCCAATCCGACATTTTTCAACACTTCCGGATGGACCATTCCCGCGCCCATTACTTCTATCCATCCCGAGTTTTTACATACGGAACATTTTTCACCGCCGCACTTGAAGCAAGAAATATCTATCTCCACCCCCGGCTCAACGAAAGGAAAGTAGCTCGGGCGAAGTCTTAATTCAATTTTTTCTTCAAAAAACTTTTCAAAAAATTCTTTTATCACATATTTTAAATTGGCTAAAGTTATGTCTTTATCAATCAAGAGACCTTCTACCTGATGAAATTGCGCTTCGTGAGT
>LBYO01000011.1 GCA_000996205.1 Parcubacteria group bacterium GW2011_GWA1_40_21
TCGGACAAGCCCAATATCGCCGAGATTCTCATAGAGAAGCACAGAAACGGCCCGACCGGCAAAATTGAACTGTATTTTGACCAAAATAAATCAACATTTTTGAGCGTTGATAAAAGCAACTTTGCCGATTTTGAAGTGCCGACCACTACCGAATTTTAGTTTTATCTTACTTGAATTAAGAAATGCAAAATTTTATGGGTCTATTGAGCAAAAACATTAAAAAAAATAAATAGATTTTGCGACCCGATGACCTAAAATTTTGCATTTCTTAATTCAAACCATTTTATGGACAAAATAAACAAATTAAGCCATTTGTTCAGTGAATTTCCGGGTATCGGCCCGAGGCAGGCAAAACGATTTGTCTATTTTTTGCTTGCCAGAAATCCTGAATTTCTGGACGAAATGGTAAACCTCATCTCAAATCTGAAAAAAGAAATAAAGTCGTGCGAGGATTGCTCGCGATTTTTCCAAAAAGGACACACTCCTTCCACTCTCTGTGAAATTTGCGGAGATAAGAACAGAGACAAGTCCAAGCTTATGATCGTGAGCCGAGATATTGATCTGGAAACGGTGGAAAAAAGCGGTTCGTATAACGGAACATATTTTGTCCTTGGCGGGTCAATTCCGATATTGGACAAAAATCCTGAAAATCAAATTCGGCTTAAACGTCTGGTTGCTTTTTTGGATAAAAAAAATTATGAAAAAGAAAATTTAAGCGAAATAATTTTAGGATTAAATGCCAATCCCGCCGGCGAACACACGGCCGAATTTCTGAAAAATACACTGTCTCCTTTCGCTTCAAAACATAACATAAAAATATCAACTCTTGGACGCGGTCTCTCCACCGGCACAGAGCTGGAATATTCCGATTCCGAAACCATCAAAAACGCGCTGAAAAATAGAGCTTGATTTAACTTATTTGAATCTATCTTTATTCTTGTTACATTATCATCACACACATCCTTACATTCTCAAGTTTGTAAGGATGTTATTTGCAAACTTAGAGATATTCTTTGAATAATTTGCTGGAAACTTAAACCGGAACGGCAGACAAATTCCCGCGCTTTTTGTGCGAAAAGCGCGGGGATTTTCATTTTTGAAATTTGAACAAAATTAATTGTTCATAATCTTTTTGAGCTCATCTTGATGCTTCTGCATCACTTCCATCGTAGCGGTCATTTGATCTTTGCCTTCTTTCATCTTTGCTTGGACTTCCGAGGCGATATTTTGGAAAAAGTCCGGATTTTTCTCTATGGCGTTAAGCATCTTTTCCTGCTCCGCTTCCGGTATGTCTTTCATCTTGGACTTCAGCAATTTCTTCATTAAAAAATTTTTAAAAAATGACATTTTGTTTCAATAATTATTATTAAGTTTTTAGTTTAACAAATTAAATACGAGCAGGCAAAAAAATTATTTTTCTTTTCTCCTCATCTCCTCAATCACTGCGCGGATTTCGCCGTAGCTGTAATTGTCGCCGAGTTCGTCTTTTAGAGGCTTCAAAGCGATGTTGCCGTGCTTCCCAATAGCTTCCCGAATGCGGGGAATCTTTTCTTCGGCTACCAAATCCGTCGCTTTTACTTCTCCTGTGGCGATGAAAAAAGCCAGATGATTTTCAATCGTTTGCGCGGCAAGGTCGCGCTTGCGCGCTATTTCCGAAACAGTCTTCCCTTCCCGAAACATTCGCAAACTCTCCGATTTTGTCTCGTTTATTCTCTCCTTTTGGTCAAAGCGGCGCGGACGGCGAATGAAAGTCTTTTCAGATATTCTTGATTCTAATTTTTGTTCGCGGCAATACTCTGAGATAATACCGAGAAACGGCTCACCATAACGCGCTATTTTCACCTCGCCGAATCCCGAAATCCGCCGCATATCATCCAATGATAAAGGCAGGTATTTCGCCAGTTCAAGCAAAGTAGCATCGGAAAAAATAATATAAGCCGGCACATTTTCTTTCCGAGCCAATTCCGCCCTAAGATTCTTCAGCCTATTGAACAATTCTTCCTCATAGGATTCTTCTTTCGTATCCGCATTTTCCACACTTTCAGATTTCACCATCATCACTTTCTCCTCGCCCCTCAGCGCCTGCGCGCTTTTATCAGTCATGGCCAGAATCGGATACTGATCACCGATTTGCTTCAGATACCCCATAGAGATTAAATCTTTAAAATGTCTGAGCCATTCTTCTCTGGAAATGTCCGCGCCGGCGCCGTATGTCTTGAGAGCTTTATGCGCCGGTCTGATTTTCTCGGACTTTGAGCCGCGCAGAAAATCCACCGTGTAGCTCAAGCCGAACTTCTCCTCCAAGCGCGCCACAGCTGAAAGAGCTTTTTGAGCAATTACTGTTCCGTCAAATGTTTCGTATTTAGTCAGACAAACATCACAGCTCCCGCACGAGTCTGAAGCGTCTTCGCCGAAATAATTAAGCAGATGTTTTCTTCGGCATAATCTTATCTCGCAAAAGTCCGCCATCTGCCCGAGTTTGCGGAGCATAATTCTTGTCTGCTCGGGATTGTCATCCACCTCCGCGAATCGCTTGAGCTTCATCACATCGCCACTCCCATAGAAAAGCAGGGCGTCGCTTTTGAGCCCGTCTCTCCCCGCTCGGCCAGTTTCTTGATAATAACTTTCCAGATTTTTCGGCAAGTCCATATGGACGACGAAACGGACATTTGACTTGTTGATTCCCATTCCGAAAGCGATCGTCGCGACAATAATATTTATCTCATCTTTTTGAAACATCTCCTGATGTTTGTTTCTCGTTTCCTTATCCAAGCCGGCATGATACGGCCTCACCGAAAAACCGTCTTCTTTGAGCTTCTCCGCCAATGTTTCCGATGATTGTCTGGACAATGTGTAAATGATTCCCGATTCTTCCTTGCGCAGGCTTAAGTATTCCGACAATCGCTCATAACTCTCCCGTTTCGGCACGACAGAATAATGAATGTTCGCGCGATTGAAGCTGGAAACAAAAACACTTGGTTCTTTAAGCGCCAATTTCTGAAGAACATCTTTTTGCGTAATATGGTCGGCGGTGGCAGTAAGAGCGATAATTGGCGCGCTCGGAAATTCTATTTTCAAGCGCGAGAGCTCAAGATATTCCGGCCGAAAGTCGTGCCCCCACTCTGATACGCAGTGCGCTTCATCAATTGCAAACAAAGACACTCCGACCTCTTTGAGAACATTCAGAAAAGCTCCGCCACTCCCGAAAAGCTTTTCGGGAGCGATATATAAAAGTTTTAATTCACCGCGTTTCAGGCGAGAAATAATTTCATCCTGTTCCGGAAATGAAAGCGAAGAATTAAGATACGCCGCCGCGATGCCATTCAAACGCAAGGCGTCCACTTGGTCTTTCATAAGAGCGATTAAAGGCGACACCACCACGGTCAATCCGCCGAACAAAAGCGCCGGAATTTGATAGCACAAAGATTTCCCGCCACCCGTCGGCATCAGCACAAAAGCGTCTTTGCCGCCGAGAACAGTTTGAATAATTTCTTCCTGCTTATGCCGAAAGGCTTCATAACCGAATTGCTCTTTGAGAATTTTTAGAGGGGAAGGCATGCGGATAGTATATCGCAAATTTGCCTGAGATTGCGATAGTTTATTAAAATTTATTTAATTTCGCGAGCGTTTTTCAGCACCTTCGTCCACCATTTAAGCTGTTCAAGCATTTTTTTCGCGCCATTCGCATAATGATCTAGCGCGCCTAACTTAAGCGATCCGTCCTTTTCAACCATATTCCAAGGCGAGACAATATGCGTCGCCATTCTTATAGGCGCCATTTGAAGCTCAATCGCCACTTGCCGCAATTGCCCAACCGCGAACGCCCCGCCCGTAGTACCATACCCGACGAAACCAATCGGTTTTTTATTCCACTCTTTGTAAAGATAATCAATATTATTTTTCAGAGACGACGGATAGCCGTGATTGTATTCCGGCGTCACAACGATAAACCCGTCAGCTGAAGATATTTTTTCCGCCCAGCGATTTACAAGAGGATTCGCGTACTCGCCCTGAACATAAGCCGGTGATATCGCTTCAGAAAAAATGGGAAGCGGATAATCTTTGAGGTCAAGAAGTTCTACGGTAAAATTCTCAACCTCTTTCGCTGTCTCGGCAATCCACTTGGCCGGCTTGTCTCCAAAACGCCCATCGCGAACGCTCGCGAGAATAACTTTTATATTGAGTTTGTCCATATTGGTTTTTTAGAATAAATCAATCTTACCATCTTTCCAATTTTATTGGGATTCTCCCGGACATTTGGCGAATTCGCACTTTGGTCCTGTCCTGCCCACAGCGGAACCGTCCGGACAAAGCTTGGCTTCTAGCGTGCAAGCGACTCGCTCCAGACCTTTTTTTGAAAGTTGCCAGATAGAAAAGTTCAGATAACCGGCAAAGCTTACCCAGATGATATAAGGTATCAAAAGCCACGCGGCAGGACGAGAGATTTTCGCAAACAGAACAATCGTTCCGAGAATAGCGAGCCAAAGAAAAATAATCTCAACAAACGCCATGCCCGGACTGCGCAAGCCGAAAAATATTATCGACCAAAAGACATTCAGAATCAGCTGGATATCAAAAATTACCAGCGCGATTTTTATTTTTCTGTCATTCTCACCCTCTTTATTATCATTCCTAATCCCCCTGCTGTCATTCCCGTGGAGACGGGAGCCCATCTCCTCCCAAATCAACCATACCGAAACACCCATCAGAAGATATAAAGTTGTCCACACCGGCCCGAAAATCCACCCCGGCGGATTAAGTGACGGCTTAACCAGCGCCGCATACCAGCCCGATTGTATCGCCAGCATAGTGAATGCAGAGCCAATAATGCCGGCCAGTCCGGAAATGCTCACCGCGACAATCAATTTAAATGATTTATTTAAATTCATAAATTAATTTTACTAAAACATCCTTACAAACTCCAGTCTGTAAGGATGTTTTATGTCTTTTGAAATGACTGCAGGAAAAGGACAAATGTTTTGCCGTAAGGCGACAAAGTGTGTTCGACGAATTTGCCGCGATGTTTTTTATTAAGAAGTCCGGCCTGATAAAGCCGGCGTGTGTGTTCGCCAATGGTTTTTTCATTAGCGCCAATCATTTCAACAATATCCTCGAGGGTTATGCCACCGCGTGCCGCAACAAGAAGAAGTATTCCAATGCGATAATGGTTCGATATACCCTTAAGATGCCGTTCCATTTGTTTTGCCGTTTTCATTTTCGTCATATTTGTATTATACATTACATACTTACATTCTCAAGTTTATAGGGATGTTATTTGTAGACATAGAGATGCTCTAAAATCTTTTTAGCCCGGGAAATACCGTCAGGGATTCCGCGCGTACGAAGTAGGTTCGAGTAAATGCTAAAATAACACCACCGAATTTAAAATGGTGGACATGAACGGATCCTCGGTTCCGACTACCGTTGCGAATCTGGACCGCTGACCTCATCGTTATTCCGAAAACAAAGGTGGACCGTGCCGGATTCGAACCGGCGACCTCCACATTGCAAATGTGGCGCTCTGCCAGCTAAGCTAACGGCCCACCTTTATTTTCGAGAATCCTCGATCCGTCAAATTCAATAGATTGGGACAAATGAGGCTCTCCCCGCCAGAATGAATGTATTTCGTTCAGTCGGACAGGTACCAACTAAGCTACATGCCCAATATATTTACTTCAAATTGCACTTGGGAACGAAACATCCAAGTAAAAACTAAATCTGATGTCTCTGTTTTGATATAGGCAGATAAATATTTTCAATGTACTCTCTGAGCGCGCGAGTCATACTGAATTTATCCAAAATAAGTTGCCTCGCCCTCTCCATTCGCGCGAGCCATTCTGAACTTGAATCATTCGGATTTTCAAGGTGCTTATAATACATTGGAACAACGCTTTTATCAAGAATATCCAATATTTTATGATTGATGTCAGTGTCTTCCATGATCCATCCTATTCCCGTCAAATCCACCTCATCCACCCAGCCGTCTTTCGTGGTCAGAGGAAGCGCGCCATTCAAAGCCGCTTTCATTCCGCTCGTCCCGCACGCTTCGGAGCCGACAACCGGAGTGTTGAGCCACAAATCGCATCCGGAAGTGAGCAGTTTCGCCAATTCTAAATTATAATTAGGCAAAAATACTGCTATCCCCTTCAACTCTTCAGAAATAAGACGGCGAACTTCTTTAAAAATTTTCTCGCCTTCCTCGTCACCCGCGCTTGTGTGGCCGGCGAAAACAACCTTGATTTCCTGTCTTTTTCTCTGGGCTAATTCTTTAAGCGCTTTAATATTTTCGAGAAGAGCAAGCGGCCGTTTGTAAGGAACGATTCTTCTCGCCCAGCCTATGAGCAAAGTATTTTCATTCCACGAATCTCCGTTTTCGTCCTTTATCGCCGACAAAAGATTTTTTTTGTTTTCTTGGTGTTTTTTCCACATCTTATTTTTATCGTCGGTGTTCAGCGCATCCCAACCCTGAATATAAATTCCATTGGTGATATTTTGCATCTTATGCGGGCTGAATATTTCTTCGGCTTTTCTGCTATGCAACGCGCTTACGGCGTTTGTCTTGCTTGCAAACCTGAGGGAAAGCGTTGTCATAGAGAAAAGGCTTGAATCTTGAATCGAACCGAGCGACACAAGCTCGGCTACAGGCACCTGAAGCTCTTCGGCATATTTATACATCATCGCGCTTACCAAATCTTTATTGAACAATTCATTGCCGGCAGGCACGAGAGTGTGATTGGTAAAAGCGATATGTTGAGAGGCGAATGCGCAAGCCTTGGCGAAATCCACATTTCTCCTCTCTACTTCATACTTAGCTAGTTCCAATGCCAGAAAAGCCGAGTGGCCTTCATTCAGATGATAAACCGACGGATGCGCCTTGAGCGCCTGAAGAAGTCTTGACCCGCCAATACCCAGAACCATTTCTTGCTTAACTCTCATCTCCTTATCTGGAATGTAAAGTCGGGAGGTGATTTTGCGATCATTCTGCTCATTTTCGGAAATATTGGTATCCAATAAATAAACTGTTGTGTTCCCTTTTGTCCATTTCCAAGCTTGCGCGCGGACTATTCTGTCGTGAATAGGCAGAGAAATTAATATTCTATTATTCTTTTCGTCAGCAACCGGACTCAAGCCGTTTTTCTGCGGATCTTGCGATTTGATCTCATTGTTTCCTTCCGGAGAATTTTCATTCAACTCATGACTTTCGCCGTAAAAAAGCCCGACACCGATAATCGGAAATTCTCTGTCTCCCGCTTCTTTTACATAATCACCGGACAGGACGCCAAGCCCGCCTATGTAAGTGGGCATATCGCTCATCAGAGCGAATTCCGCGCAAAAATACGCCACAGGTTCTTTGGAAAAACCCTCATATTCATGGCTTTGATTAAATCGCTCAAACCATTCTATGTTTGCTTTTAACTCTTTCATTTTAAAACATCAGATCGCGCCTCTCAACGCTTCCCTCTTCCTGCTTCTCTCCTTTTCCCATTTCTTCCTTTAACTCTCTTATCCTGTCTTTTATCATAGCAGCGCGATGAAACTCCTCTGAATCCGCCGCCGTCTTCATCTGCTCTTTCAAATTGGAAATCATATTTTCATACTCTTCTTTGGTGACGAAAAGTTTTTCTTTTTCTTCAAGCCTTTCGCGGATCTCTTCGTCCTCGCTTCTTGATATTTCATCCACGAGCCCGCTTCTCTGCCATTCAAAGCCGGTGTAAATTATCAAGCGATACAATTCATCAGCTCTTTTCTTTTCCGCTTCTGTCGCAGTCTCCGAATTATTGACGACGGTTTTAAGGTCATTCGCCCCCCTCTCTATCATTTCCAAGCTCCACCACGGTCTCGCCGACGACCACCAGAATTGATCGGAATGAATAGCCCCGTCAAGAAGCTCGCGAGTTTTCTGCTTTTCGTTTCGCCTGACAATTTCAATGGCAAGATTGGCCAATTCCCATTGGCAGACTTGAATGGTGTTATCTTCATTCTTCCATCTGAAAAACGGCTGATTCGTCTTGAAATGGTTTGGCATAGTCGCCCAAGTAGATTGTCGCGGTTCTATTATTTCTTTTTTCGGAAATTGGTCTAAAATATCACTTATCATAATCGGCTCGATTTTATCTTCTTTGAGCAAATCAAAGAAAAGATGCTCCAAACCAGGTCTGTGATGTCCAAAAGTCTCGCCGTCCATTCCCGTTATCGTATAATCTTTTTGGCCAAAGCTTGGCTCAAGAGATTTCAAAATTGATTTTACGCCGATTTGGGAAGCCGACAAAATTTTAAAAGATAGATTTCTTTCTCGGAAAAAAACGTAAAAATCTTTCAGCCCGTCTATTTCATAAACCGTGTCTTTGCGCATTTCTTTGCCTTCGGGAAACGCCATTTCGTCTATGATTATCCATTTGTAGCCGAGCCTCTTGACGACTTCCGCCACCTTTTTTGAATATGCCATTTCCGGCGAGAAGAATCCGCCTTTTTTCCAGCCCTTGCCGAAATATTTATTCAAGCCTTCTTCATTTAGAATAATCTGCCTCTCAGTCTCGAATTCCGGCAACAGGGGAAGAAAAGCGTGATACTTGGCGCTTCCCGTAAGCTCAATATTCCCTCTCTCAACGAGCTTTTTGATATTTTCAATGACATCCATTCCACCATTCTGCTCCAAAAGCTCGCAGAGAATGCTATTGATATTGAGAGACAGGCGCGCCCTCGGTATTTCCAACAGTCCTTTGAAAATTTTTCTGTAGGATTCATCGGCAATCCTCTTAACCCAGATCGGCTTCTGCGTCGGTGGCTGATAGATATGCAAAAAATTCGCCCATTTCATATTTTTAAATATTATTTTGACTGCAAATTAAAATCGATTGCTTTCTTGAAAATTTCAGCGTACTCTTTCGCGGACACTGACCAAGAAAAATTAGCGGTCATCGCCCGCTTTTGGATTCCCTCCCATAATTTCGGATATTTGTAAGTTTCAAGAGCTCGAACCATAGTCCCGAAAAGGGCGTATTTGTCAAACTTTTCAAAAACAAAACCGGTTCCTTTTTGGTTTAATGGGTCGTAATCTTCCACACTGTCGGCAAGTCCGCCGGTTTTCCTCACAATCGGCACTGCTCCGTATCTCATCGCTTCCATCTGCGTAAGTCCGCACGGCTCAAACTTGGAAGGTACAAGAATCGCGTCCGCTCCTGCGAACACGAATCGCGGTAAAATCGCGTCGTATGATAAATGAGCTTTTATATTGGGGTAATTTCTTTCCAACTCGGTGAAAAAAGACATATATTTTGAATCTCCTTGTCCTACCACCACTAATTCAAAGTCAAAATTATCAAGCATCGGTTCAATCGCTTCCATCAATATGTCAAGACCTTTCTGCTCGCTCAAACGGCTGACCATTCCCAAAATAAATTTATTACCTCCTTTCGGCAGATTGAATTTCTGCCTCAAAATTTCTTTATTCTTCGCGCGCTCTTTGAGAGTTTTCGCAGTGTATTTATGAGTAATGTAAGAGTCTGTTTCCGGATTGTACGCGTCATAATTGATTCCGTTCAATATTCCGAAAAGATGCGAGCGGCGTTCCTGAAGAAGATTCTCCAGAAGCTCGCCGTATTCGGGCGTGGTAATCTCTCTCGCGTAATTCGGCGAGACGGTGTTGATGACATCGGCGTATCTTATCCCCCGTCTCATAAAATTAACCTTTGACATTCTAGGGTCGCCGATGGGAGGAATGCCCGACTGCCCGTCGTCATAATCCATTTCACTTGTAAATCGATGGTCAAACATTCCTTGAAAATATAAATTATGTATTGAAAAAGCAGTCGCTATTTTTGAAAGTATCGGATCGTCTTTATATACGGTTTTTATGTAATTAGGAATAAGTCCGCCTTGCCAATCGGAAGCGACAATCACATCAGGTCTCCATTCGTCATTTGTCCGCACAAATTCCAAAGCGCCTCTTGATAAAAGCGCCCATCTTGTCGGATCAACATCGTATCCGTAGACGCTTCCTCTTTGCTCGTAATATTCTTCATTTTCCAAAAGATAAGTGACGACGTGACCGTTGTCGGGATCCAAAAATTTTTTGACATTGCATATCATCTGATCATTTTCAGGAGCGGCGGAAACATCCCCTTTGGGAACAAGCAGTCCTTCTTTGGCCATAGTCATTGAAAACTTGGCGCTGTCAATGGAAGAGTATTTTGGAATCATTACCCGAGTATCGTGGCCTATTTCACGGAGAGCTTTGGGTAAGGAATACATCACCTCGCCCAGTCCTCCGACTTTTACGAACGGCGACGCTTCAGGAGCCACGAAAAGTATCTTCAGCGCCTTATTTTTTTTAGAAAGTCTCACACCAATACTATACCAGATACGCGCGCCTCTGGCAAAGTGAATCAGAGGTTTTAGGTGTTAGATTATAGGTTTTAGTTAAAAGACGATATTTGAGTTTCGGGAATTTTTTTATACCTTGAATTTCTTTCAAGTTTCAGCTTGCCGTTTTCTTCAACGAGGTAATACGCGAAGCCGCGCATTTTTTTGACCGATTCATAATCGGCATGTCCGGGCAAGCTCACTGGATCAACTTCGTCAAAATTGACGGGACTGTCGTCAATTGTCACGAGCCAAGTCTTACCCGTGTTTACTAAAAGATGACCCGTGTCGGAAGGTATGAAAACGCTGTCGCCCTTCTTGACGGCAATCGCTTGAAAAGATTCTATTTCATCATCAATCGGTTTGCCGCTTGAATCAATTTTTCTTTTTTGCAAAACCACAATACCCCCACCTTCAGCAATCCAGTAAGTTTCGTCTAAATTCCCGATGTGATAATGCCCGTAAGTTTTTATGTATTCACCACCGACAGTTCCGCTTTCCAAAACCGTCACATTTCTTTTTTCCTTCCCTCCGCGAATCATATAATAATGCGTCGCCGGTCCCGATGCTTCAGGGTTCATCAGAACCTCTTTCATTTCCTCGTGTTTTCTTGATGCGTATGGATTTAACATATGTATTAAGTTATAAAGTTATCAAGTTTATAAAGTTATAAAGTGAAGATAAGATGATAATAAATAAAAACTTTACGAATTTTCTGCTCTTTTATTTTCATCGTCTGCGCTTTATAAACTTGATAACTTTTAACTCTAATTGGCATCATACTGGCGATTCCAATCTAAATCAATCTGCGGGAAATTTGCCAATTCGGATTTTATAAAATTTTTCAGCCTTTCCAAACCTTCCGGACTTTTGCTCTCCGCTCTTAACGAGATAATCGGTCCGGTATTTGACGCTCTTATTATAAACCAACCATCTTTAGTGTATCCTCTTATCCCGTCTATTTCAATCGTTTTATCACAAAGTGGTCGGAAATGCTCGACAATACCTTTGACAAGATTGAATTTTTCTTCCTCTTTCACACCTATCCTGTATAAAGTAGTTGAATAATATTTCGGAAATTTGGCGAAAATCTCGGAAAATGACAGATTACTTTCGGATAGAATTCTTAACACTTGACTCATCGCGTAAATCGCGTCATCAAATTCATACCAATCTTTCGTTATCGTATAATGGCAGCTCGTCTCTCCGCTAAGCAAAGCGTTCTCCTCCTGAATTTTTTTTCTGATAAATGAGCTGCCTGACTTGCTCCAAATAGGAATCCCTCCGAATCTTAGAACTTCCTCAATAACTTTTTCCGAGTTTGTTATTTCAACTATGACTTTAGCTCCCTGATTATTTGGCAAGTAATATTGCGCGAGAAAAACAAGCATATCGTCCCCAATATGAATTGACCCCTTCTCATCCACAAAACCAACCCTATCCGCATCACCATCAAACACAATTCCCATGTCCGCCCTCGTTTCCAAAACTTTTTTTACAAGGTCGTTGTAAGCAACATTCACGGAAGGATCAATCGGATGCGGAGGATTATTCGGATTGATTTCTGAATAAAGCTCTACCACTTCACAACCTAAACCCCTTAAAAGATTGGGCACGAAAATACCGGCAATAGCCCTGCCCGAATCCACGACCACTTTCAGCTTTTTCTTTAGATGAATTCTTTTCTTAATTTCATCATAGTAGACATCATTGGCTTCAGGAAGTGGGATTATCTCCCCTAGTGCCGAATTTAATGGCTCGTTTTCATTTGCTATTTTTTCCGCTATATTTCTTACTTCTTGAATCTTGTCGCCGGAAACGGAATTATTTTTATGAGAAAGCTTAAAGCCATTGTACTGCGGCGGATTATGGCTGGCGGTAATCATAACTCCGCCGTCAATATCCCAATAATCTCTGGCAAAATGAAGAGCGGAAACAATCGCAATCCCCATATCATAAACGACGCATCCGCCCTTGATGAGTCCGCGCGCTAGCGCTTTCTGATAAGATTCCGAAGTCATCCTTGTGTCCCTCGCAACTAAAACTTTTCTTGTTCCAAGACTTTTTAGATACTCTGCAAAAGCTCTCCCCAAGACATAAGCGAAATTATCGTCCATGTCTTCACCTACAATTCCTCTAATATCATATTCTCTGAAAATTTTCGGATTTATTTTCGTCATGTTATTAGATTTTATAAAGAAATATTTTCCAATATTTCAAGCTCTTCTTTCGTATTCGCACCCAATGCTTCTTGGGGTTCTATTCGCACTGTTTCTATTTTCTCGCCTTCTTTGCTCGCGATATGAAGAAGGTCAGTCAGGTAATATTCATTTTGCGCGTTCTCGCTCTTTATTTTTTTCAAATTTTTCCAAAGCCATTTCGCGTTAAAAATATAACATCCTGCGTTTATTTCTTTTATTTCTTTTTCTTTTTCGGTTGCGTCTTTATATTCTTTTATCCCCGTGACTCTGTTATTTTCTCGTAAAATTCTTCCAAAACCTAAAAATCCTTTTCTCCAATCTAAAAAATCTTGAGGCGTCGCGGTGGTGAAAGTTATTTTTGCTCCGGATTCCAAATGTTTTTCTATCAAATTTTTTATTGTTTGAGCTTTTATAAAAGGCTGGTCACCGGATAAAACAATAATGTTTTCAGATTTATTGCAATTTTTTTCAGCGCAAGAAACAGCATGACCTGTGCCAAGCTGTTCTTTTTGCAATATATAAAGGCATGAATTTCCAAGATTAGATTGCACAAGTTCAGCTCTATGTCCCACTATCGCTATCGGTTTTTCTCCTAAAGCTTCCAATGCGGAAGATAATACGTAACTAATCATACTTTTGCCTTTGATAGTGGCAAGGACTTTAGGCAAATCACTCTGCATTCTTTTTCCTTTTCCGGCTGCCAAAATTATAATTTTTATATCTCTATCATTCTGCATGTTTTGAAATTATACATAAATTCCCATAATGTCATACTCTCTGAAAATTTTCGGATTTATTTTTGCCATTAGAAATAGTTTAATTTTCCTATCTTAATTGCCTGCAAGCGCGAGTGTAATAAGATGATCAAGAAAGTCCGGCAAGGAACAACCGACGGCTTGGAGAGATTTCGGCAAAAGGGATTCGGCGGTAAGACCGGGCAAAGTGTTGACTTCAAGTATGTATATTCCCCTTCCTGGCGAGATTATAAAATCCGAGCGGGAATAATGTCTAAGTCCCAACACTTTATGCGCCGCAACCGCAAGCTCCTGAATCGCCTCTTTTTCGTCTCGGCTAAAATTGCCCGGACAAATTTCTTGCGAACCTCCGCAGTACTTGGCTTCGTAATCAAAAAAGTCAGACTCCTCCGGCTTTATAATTTCAATCGGCAAGAGAGAGTAAAAATCGTTTCCTCTGAACTTGTCAACTACGCCACAGGTAGCTTCCCTACCCTTTATGTATTCTTCAATCAAAGCCTTGTCAGAATATTCAAAAGCTTTTGAGAGAGCATCTTGAAGTCCTTGAAAAGTGTAGGCTATTGAAACCCCGACCGAAGACCCGCTTGCTATCGGCTTCACGACCGCCGGCATCGGAAAAGTGTTGAAAAGCTTAACCGCTATTTCGCCAACATCATCACTTTTAGATTCAACTTTATAAAAAGGTGTCTTGATTCCGTGAGATTTGAAAATATTTTTTGCCAGCGCCTTGTTCATTCCTATCGCTGAAGGAAGTGTTTTTGAACCGGTGTAAGGAATAGCGAAAGTATCCAGAATTTTCTGAACTTTGCCGTCTTCGCCGTATTCTCCGTGAAGCGCGTTGAAAATCGCGTCCACTTTTTTGAAAGCTTCGTGAGGTTTATGCGGAATTCCGTGAATGTGCCAGATGCCCTCTTTGTCTATAAATATGTCAATCGGCGAATATTTCTCCGGCAAGCTTTTCAAGACGTTCCCGCCGGTCTTCAAAGAAACTTCATACTCGCTTGAAGGACCTCCTCGGAGTACGCCGACTCGTATTTTGTTCATTTAAAAATTATATCATATAATTAGTTTATAAAGTTCATCAAGTTTATAAAGTTTATAAAGTGAAGAGGAAATAAATTTTGAGTTACGAAAATTTCTTTTCTATCATTCTTGCATCTTTCTTTCATTCTCGCGTGAATAGAATATAAGAATTATTTAGCCGCTTTTTTCTTTTTCACCTCCTTCTGGCGACGATTAAATAAGCCGAGAAAGAAATCGGCAACCGTCCTTACTTTCGCTCCTTCTGATCTGACCGCCTCTCTGACAGATTCAATATCATCAGCAATATTATCGCTTTCCCGAAGCATTGTCTTTGAGAGTAAAAATGATAACCGCTATGCCGGTGATAAAAAAGAAAATATCCGCCTGAATTATGTTTTCCATTTTGATATTTTAGCACGAATTTTAAAAAATAAACTCCGAATTGCGAAATTTTGTCGTTTGCTGCCGGACTTGGACAATGGGTACATTTATCGAACCTTACAGGTTCAGTCCCCGTGATTGGATTTTTTCTTCGTCAATAAACTCGAAAAAATACTCAATCAGGCTTCGATTCCAAGACGGAGTGCATTTAGGCACTCCTTCCGGCAGCAAACTATGCTGCGCCTGTTTGCTGTGTCTCCTGAACAAAATCCGAACTTTTTTCCAAAACAATCCGAGTGAGGACTAATCTGCGCGCCTCGTCCGCTCCCTGCGGTCGCGGGAGCAAAATTTGCTTCGCCGCTATCATATGGAACTATAATACCATATAGAATTAAAACACTGCAATTGCTATGATGTGGATATCTTGCATATGGCTCAAATTTCCAAAAAACTGGGACAGAATATCAAAGAGATACGGCTTCGCCGTAAAATGTCGCAAGGCGATATTTGTCGCAAGTTAGATATGGATAGAAGTTATATGAGTGCCATTGAAAATGGCAAGAAAAATATTACGATATCTCAGTTGGAACGATTAGCGCAAGCACTTGGCGTTTCGGTTGATAAATTATTAAAATAAGAATATCATATAAAATATGAAAAACTTACAAAAAGGTTTTATCGCGCCAGTGCTTTTAGTGATTATTGCCCTGTTGGTGGTAGGTGGTGGTGTGTATGTTTACAAAAATAAAAAAGCAGAAGTTCCTGCCGTTGTTGATACTGAAACACGGCAATCAAATCAACAACAGACAAATACTCAAACGACACCGGTCAATACACAAAATATTTCACTCGTTCTAACATCCCCTAATGGTGGAGAAAATTGGACCGCAGGAGCGATGGAAATAATAACATGGAAAGGTGTCGATATTCCGAGCAAAGCTGTTATTTCTATCTATCTGATAAATGCAGATTCTGGGGATCAAATTAAAATAGCTACTGTCGAGACCAAGAACACATCATATACATGGAAAGTTCCCGCAATACTTAATGGCTCATATAAAATCGAAATTTCTACACAAGGTATTGGCAAGAAAATTCTTGATGAAAGCGCTTCCTCTTTTAAGATTATTGGAAAGAAAAATCAAATATCAAGAATTGAAAGCCTCTCTCCAAACTCTGGAGCATTAAGCCCAGCTGTTATAACGGATGTATCTAATACTAATGAAGTGAAAGACATCAAAATATATGGCTCCGGTTTTCTAAGAACTGAAGATGGCGTTGGGGCTAACCGTATCTTTTTCTCATCGGGTAATGCAGCAGCTCTTTTCGGTGATGTTTCTGTCGATGGAAAAACTTTGACAATACCTCATCTACCTTTAAATCTCCAAGATAAAGGTGGTATGCGCGATATTACCCCAGGAAAATATGAAATATATATTCGTAATATTCTTGGGAAAAGCAACAGCATGTACATTACGTTAACTGAACCTTCTACACCGTCGATATCAGTATCTTATCCAAAGGGCGGTGAAGTATTGAAGATCGGTTCAAATGTGACGATACAATGGATAGGAAAAAACATTCCTGCAAATGGTGTGAGGAAAATAAAAATCGGTCTCATAAATACAACTCCCGTTAGCACCGGCGGTAGTTCAAGTCTAATGGGCAAAGTACTTTTTGAGAATTTACCCAATACTGGCTCAGTCAATTGGAAAATTTCCTCCGAAATTACGCCCGGTGATTATAGATTACAAATCGGTTGTGATTACCCGTACCTTAACGATTGTCCAGGAGGTAATCCGCAGGAAACATTTAAAATTAGTAATTAAACAGGAGCCACAATTTCTTTTATTGACTCTTCCTTAATCGACACCGAAGCCTCAAAGCGAACACGCACAACGCCGAAGCAGCCGACGCGAGCTTGCGAGTGGGCTATGCGAAGGTAATTGTGCATGTGAGCGAAGTTTGGAGCTACCACCAAACGCCGAGAGGAAGCGCCTCGTCTCGCCGCAAGGACGGAGAAATGAACAACTCCAAAGAACCACAAATGATATAATACAAATGTTCATTTTGTAGTCTGAAACGGCGAAGCAAAACCAAAAAATTTCCTTTCCATTTTTTGTCGGCTCCCCCCACACCCCCCGCCGAGGAAAAGAAGAAAGGTAAGGAAAATTTTTGGTTTTTGCTCCCGCGACCGC